>DASQHK010000371.1:0-16683 GCA_035632135.1 Bryobacterales bacterium | reverse complement strand
TTCAGATAATTCCAGGAAATGAGCGACACCTCGCGCGGGGCGCAATGCGGCTCGGTCTGGTCGGCGCAGAGAAAAATGTGGCGGCGGATTTTGCCGATGCCGAGGCCTTCGCGGAGGCTCGCCAGCCGTGCGGCGTCTTCGGAGGCGGCGGGCTCAGGCGCGCTCATCGCGAGATGCCGCGCGGCGGCGGTCCTGGCTGATGATTTCGCGGATGGAGTAGATGGGGCGGTCCTGGCTCTCGAAGTAGGTCCTGATGAGCACTTCGCCGATCAGGCCAGTGCAGAAAAGCTGAATGCCGGTGAGGGCGAGCATGGCGCCGGCGATCAGCAGCGGGCCGTGCTCGATCATGAGGTGGTGGCTGAACGCCAGCTTGTCGATCAGCAAGCCGCCCAGGATCACGCTGCCAAGGCCGCCGCAGACCAGGCCCACCGAGCCGAAAAAGTGCATCGGGCGGGTAAAGTACCGCAGCAGAAACCGGATGGTCAGAATGTCGAACAGCACGCGAAAAGTACGGCCCAGGCCGTAGTGGGAATTGCCGTCCGCGCGGACCACGTTGCGAATGGGCACCTCGGCGACGTGCGCGCCGTTCACGCTGGCCAGCGCCGGAATGAAGCGGTGCAGGTCGCCATAGAGCCGGATGTCCTTGATGGTATCGCGGCGGTAAGCCTTGAAGGTAGTGCCGAAATCGTGCAGCGGAACGCCCGAGAGGTGGCGCATGAGCCAGTTGGCCACGCGGGAGGGAATCTTGCGCGTGATGGGATTGTCCACGCGCTCGCGCCGCCAGCCGCTGGCGATGTCGTAGCCTTCTTCCAGCTTGTCGAGCAGGGCGGGGATATCGGCGGGGTCGTGCTGCAGGTCGCCGTCCATGGCGACGATGGCTTCGCCCTGGGCCAGCTCGAAGCCCGCCGCCAGCGCCGCCGTCTGGCCGAAATTGCGCCGCAGCCGGATCACCTTCAGCCGCGAGTCCACTTCGGTCAGGCTGCGCAACAGCTCGCGGCTGCCATCGTTCGATGCGTCATCGACCAGGATGATCTCGAAAGGGCCGGGCCGGGGCTCCAGAACCTTGATCAGGCGATCGTACAACGGAAGGATATTCTTCTCCTCGTTGTGAATCGGAATGACCACCGAGACGGCAATCGGGTCCATGGAAATGGCTTGAAAACGACTCGCCCTATTCTAGCATTTTCGTGATGCTGCGCGCGGCGGCGGCGGGGTCCGGGGCGGCGGTGATAGGTCGTCCGACGACAATGTAGTCGGCGCCGGCAGCCACGGCCGCGGCGGGGGTCGCCACGCGGGCCTGGTCCTGCTTGTCGGCGGTGTCGAAGCGGATGCCGGGGGTGACGATCAGGAAGTCGCGGCCGAGTTCGCGGCGCAGCAAGGCGACCTCGGTGGGCGCAGCGACCACGCCGTCCAGTCCGCAATCGAGGGCCAGGCGGGCCAGCCGCAGCACGACGCGATCGGGCGGCTCGGCGAAGCCCACGGCCTGGAGCTGGGCGGCATCGAGGCTGGTGAGCACGGTCACCGCCAGCAAAGCCGCGCCACTGCCGCTCGCGGCGCGCGCGGCGGCGCGCAACATGGCCTCGCCGCCCGCGGCGTGCACGTTGAGCAGCGTCACTCCGAGCGAGGCGGCCGCGCTCACCGCTGCCGAGACGGTATTAGGAATATCGTGGAACTTGAGGTCCAGGAAAACTTTGTGGCCGCTGCCGGCCAGTCCGCGAACCGCCTCCGGGCCGGCGCTGGTGAAAAGCTGGCTGCCGACCTTGAACATCCCCGCCGCGCCGCGCAGGCGCTCAACCATGGAAAGAGCGGTCGCGCAGTCGGGGTAATCCAGGGCGACGATCAAACGATCGCGCGGATCCTGGGGGGAGGGTCGCAAGTCGCCCTGATTTTACCATGCGCTGCGCGCGCCACGCGGGTGCGAAGGCGGGCTCCCCTGCGCCGGCGCCGTGGTATCGTTACACGACAAGGAGGGCATCCCCATGAGGAAGCGAATCTGGCTGTGGGTTGCGGCGGTTGGGGTTCTGCTGTCGCTGGCGGCAGCGGCGGCGGACGTCAGCGGCAAGTGGAAGGCGGAGTTCACCAGCCCCGATGGGCAGCAACGGGTCAACACGTTCACCTTCAAGATGGAGGGCGGCAAGCTGACGGGCACGGTCGCGGGGTCGCAGGACGATACGCCGATTCGGGACGGCAAGATCAGCGGCGACGACATCTCGTTCTCGGCGGACCGGCCCTTCGGGACGTTCACCTACAAGGGCAAAGTCAGCGGCAACGAGATCAAGTTCAACGTGGAGTTCAACGGAAACAGCTTCGAGATTACCGCGAAGCGAGCGTCGTAAGCAGCGATCCGGATGAGCCGCGTGCAGGCCGCTGAAAAAGGGTTCGCGGGTCCGCTCCGTCACGTGAAGCCGATTCCGAGCCGCGCGCGTTAGCAAGCGGTATTCGGCGCTAGTGAATCTTCTCGGCCAGGCTGAAGATGGGCAGATAGAGCGAGACCAGCACGAACGCCACGAACGCGCCCATGACGAGCATGATGAGCGGCTCGATCAGCGACAGCGCGGCGGTCATGCGGGTGTTGACGTCCTCTTCGAAAAATTCGGCGACGCTGTTGAGCATGGCGGGCAGGGCGCCGGTCGATTCACCGACCTCGATCATCTCGATGGCGAGCTGCGGCATGACGCCGGTTTGCTGCAAGCCGGCGGAGAGCGGCCGGCCTTCCTTGACCAGCTTGCTGGCGGAGCCGATGGCGTTGCGCAGCAGCTTGGTGCCGAGCGATTCCCCGGCGGTTTCGAGCGCTTGCAACAGCGGGATGCCGCCTACCAGCAGCGTGCTCAGCACGCGCGAGAACTGCGCCACCTGGTACTTGATCCAGATCGTGCCGAACAGCGGGATGCGCATCTTCAGGCGGTCGAACTGGGCCTGGGCGCGGTCACCGCGGAGCCACCACGAAAACAGAAAACCAGCCAGAACCCAGCCGGCCACGATGGCCAGGATGTAGTTCTTCGTGGCGAGGCCGACGTAGACGAGGAACTGGGTCATCGGCGGCAGCTCGGCCTGCATGCTGGCGTAAAGCTCGGCGAAGTTGGGCACGACGTAGGTGACCAGGAAAATCACCAGGCTGATGACGAGCACGATCAGCAGCGACGGATAAAGCAGCGAAACTAAAACTTTTTTGCGGACGGCCAGGGCGAGCTTCTGGTAAATGACGTAGCGGTCGATGACCTCGACCAGGCTGCCGGATTTCTCGCCCGCCATGATCGACGTCGTGTAAATGGCGGGGAACACGCCCTGGGCTTTGAAGGCGTCGGAGAGCAGGGAGCCGCTCTTGACATCCTCGCGGGCTTGCCGGATGTACTCGGCGAGCTTGGGGCTGGTCAGGCTCGTGGATAACAGCTCGAGCGATTTCAAGATGGGAAGCCCGGCGCGAATCAGCGTCATGAATTGCTGGTTGAAGATGAGGAACTGGGCGAGATTGAGCTTCTTGGGGCGGCGGAAGCGGCTTTGGAGCGCCGTGACGCCGCCGCGGGGCTTGACGGAATAGACCAGCAGGCCGCGCTGGGAGTAGCGCTCGCGCAGCTCGGTTTCGGAAACGGCGGTTTCCACCTGCTGCTTCACTTGACCCTGGGGGTCGGCGTACTTGAGGACGAACTCGGCCATTTAGCGGGGCGCCTCCACAAGCTCGGCGCCGGGGGGCGCTTCAAAGTGAAACAAGCGGGCCTCGAGCGGCGGGTTGGCGGTTTCGCCGGAGAAGTGAAACGTGGTGATGAGGCCGTCGCGGCCATCGACGATGATGCGGCGGATGGCGTAGGTGCCGGGGTCGACGGTGAAGACCACCTGGCTGTAAGGATCGGCGTCGGAGCGGGCCGGGGCGGTCAGCTCAATGCCCTCGCCGGTGTTCTTGGCCGAGACGGGGCCGAAGTCTTTGTGGAAATCGAGCTTGCCCAGCAGGAACGCCAGCGGCGCGCGGAGGTCCTCGGCCTCTTTGGGCTTGATGCGCTGCACCTGGTTGGAGTTGGGATTGTAAAGGTAGAACATCTTGCCATCGGAGACGAACAGCTTGCCGGCGGGCTCGGAGTAGTCCCAGCGCATGCGGCGGGGGCGCAGCAGGTAAAGGGTGCCGCGCTCGCGGCGGCGGACGCGGGTGACGTTCTGGCCGGCGTAAGCAACCGACTCGTCGAACTGCGCCTCGAGGCTGCGCAGGGTGTTGTAGTGTCTCTCGATGGCCTGGGCGACCGGCAGGGCAGGCTGGGCCACGGCGGGAATCGCCGGCGCAAGAAAACAAATCAGCAGACACTTGCCCATGTAGGTGCGCGCCATGGTCCGCGCTTGGTCCTCGAAGCGTTTGACGCGCCCGCGAGGGCAAGCGTGGAGGAAATTTGCAGGCGTCAGGGAGCTTGCGGCAGTCAGTTTCGCAGCCGCAGGAAAAACCACGCCATCCCCACCACCAGCAGCACGCCCGCGCCGGCCCGGACGGGCTGCAGCCGCTGGGCGGCGCGCGCGAGGCGCGCCAGCAGCCAGGCGAACAGCGCCAGCAGCAGCAGCTCGGTGACCACCACCCCGGCCAGCACCGGCAGCGGGTGCATCTGCGATTCCCGCAGAAATAATCCGAAATAAAAACCGTGAAACACGCCCAGCGCGGCCGCGACCGCCCAGCGATAGCCGGCCTCCGGCAGCAGCAGAATCTCCACCGCCAGGTAAGCGATGGTGAGCGCGGCGGCCGCCTCGACGAAGCGCGGCGCGGGCGACCAGCTTCCATAGGCGAGCAGCAGCGCCGAGGCGGCTTCGCCGGCCAAAAACGCGGCGGCCAGCGCGCAGAGTTCGCGGCGGCGGCGCGCGGCCATCACCAGCGCCAGCAGAAACAGCAGTTGGGCCAGGCCGGCGGCGGCGCGCAGCGCTCCCGCCCACACTTGCGAAAACGCCATCGCCGCGCGGCCCGGCGGCGTGAAGCGCAGCGCCGCGCGCGTGTAGCTGTAATCAAAGATGGCCTGGTCGGAAACGCCGTCGCGCTCGGCGTGCAGCACGTGGACGTGGTTGGGAACGGTGACGGCGGCGAACGTGCACGCGGCTGCGAGATTTTTCACCGCGGCCGGGAACTGGTATTCGGCGCGGCAGATGTAAACGTCCTGGGCGGGATCGGCTTCGCACAGGTGCTTCACCAGGCGGGCTTCCGCCGGGCCGTCGTAGAGGTGGAAATTCTGGAGCAGCGCCGTCTCCGGCTGTTTGACGTGCGTGATCTCGTAAAGGGGCATGCGCAGCTCGTACTGGGCGTGGTCCCCTTCCAGGCGCAGCTCGCCGGTGCTCATGCTCATCATGTGGGCCAGCAGGGGCGCGGCGGTCAGCGCCGCCACAAGCGCCGCCACAAAAAAGCAGCGCTTCACGACGCCCTCCGGGCCGCGCCGGCGCGAGGGCTCTCGACCATGCCGCGGCGAAGCAGCACGCGCCCCGCGGCCATGACGGGAACCGAAAGGAACATCCCGGCCACGCCCGCCACCTCCGCCCCGGCCAGCACGCCGAAGATCACCACCAGCGGATGCAGCTCGACGCCGGCGCTGAGGATCCAGGGGGCGTTGACGTAGTCCTGCACCAGGCGCCACGCGCCCAAAAAGACCGCGACCAGGACGAGGTGCGAGTAGCCCGCGAGCCAGGAGGCTCCCAGGATGATGGCCGCCGCCGTCAGCGGGCCAACCAGCGGGATGAACTCGAGCAGGCCGGCCAGAGTCGCCAGCAGCAGGCCGTAAGGGACGCCCGCAATCAGAAAAAAGACCAACTGCGCGGCGAAGCTGAGCAGGCTGAGAAGGATCAGGCCGCGCATGTAATGGGCGAGCAGGTCGTGGAGGTCGGTGAAGATCTGGCGAAGCAGGTCACGCTGCTTGGCGTCCGTGAGCCAGCTTTCCGCGGCTGCGGCGAGGCGGTCGGCGTCCTTGAGAAGAAAGAAGGACAGGATGGGAACCAGAACGATCACCCACAAATTGGAAAGGTAGCGGAGCAGTTGGGTGGCTGCTTGCTGCAAGTAGGGCAGGATTTCGCCGGCGTGCTTCAGAATCTGGTCGCGGAGGGCATAGAGAGCCGGCAGCGACCAGCCGCGGCTGCGGCTCATTTGGTCGAGTAGCTGGCTTCTTTCGAGCTGTGACGACGAGGCAAAGGCGGTGACCTTTTCAAAAAGCGTGGCCGCCTGCCGGACGGCCTGCGGAACCACAACCGTGACGGCGAGGACGGCGAGGCCGAGCAGCACCGGATAGACGACGGCGAGCGCCAGCAGGCGGGCGGTGCGGGGGGCAGGCGTCGCGCGCGCCCAGAGACTCTCGAGCAGCGCCACCAGCGGCCAGATGACGTAAGCGAACAGCACGGCCAGGGTAAAGACAAAAAGCGTGCTGCGGACGTGATAGAGTAGCCACACCAGGGCGGTGACCAGCAGCACCGTCCAGGTGATACGAAAGGCGCGGGCGTCCAGGCCCAGCATGGCGGATATGGTAACAGAGGGTTTCGAGCGGCGGGGGCCGCGTGCTCTGCAGGCAGGCCGGCCAGGGGCAGGTTTTTTGCGGATTTGCTAACCGTTTTTGACCCGAGGCGCGTCTTATACTGTTGAGGTCTGCCCGGCGGGGCAGGCGAGGGGAGCAGTGTTCCGCCGGCCACCTGCTACAATGAGCGAATTAAAGCGGCTGCCCGCAGCGATGACCCCAGCACTGCCGGTTCATCCTCCGGCCGGGCCGCGGCTTCCGGCTGCGCCGGCCCCGAAAACGGTTCCTCCCAGCCGCGGCGTGTCCCGCCCCGGGCGCTGGATGCTGTGGACCTTGCTGGTCTTACTGCTGGGCTCGGCTTCTTACGTGGCGCTGAAGCGAGCGGCAGCCCGCTCGGCCGCGAGCGGCGCCGGCGATCTGCCGTCGGCCAGGGTGGTGCGTGGCAACCTGCAAAGGACACTGCGGGTGAGTGGAGTAATCGCCGCGCAGCAGTTTGCCGCCATCGTCGCGCCACGGATGCGGGGGCACGGGGGCGGCGACTCGGGCGGCTCGCAATTGGTGGTGCTGAAGCTCGCGCCGCCGGGCTCGCGGGTGAAAAAAGGAGATGTCGTGGCGGAGTTTGACCGCCAGTGGCAGATGCAGAAGATCGAGGATCAGCACGCGGAGGTCACGCAGGACGAGGCGGCCACGGTCAAGCGCCGCGCCGAACTCGACGTGCTGATGCAGGCCGAGGAGCAAACCGTGCAGGTCGCCAAGGCGAACCTCGATAAGGCCAGGCTGGACCTGCAGACGGCGGAAATTCTCTCCGCCATTGACGCCGAGAAACTGAAGCTCGCCGTCGACGAGGCTCAAGCGCACTATCGGCAGGTGCAGGAAGAAATCAAGCTCATGGAGGCGTCGCAGAAGGCTGAAATCCGCGGCCTCGAGATCACCCGCGATCGCGCCGCCATCGAGATGAAGCGCGCCCAGGCTAACGCCGAGAAAATGCTGATGCGGGCGCCCATCGATGGCATTGCCGTGGCGCAGAGCATCTGGCGATCGGGCCAGTTCGGGCAGGTGCAGGAGGGCGATCAGCTCTGGCCCGGGCAGTCGTTCCTGCAAGTGGTCAACCCGGAGGTGATGGTGCTCAACGCAGCCGTGAACCAGGCGGAGAGCCAGGAGTTCCGGCTGGGGCAGCGGGCCCTGATTCGCCTCGACGCCTATCCGGGCGTGGTCTGGCCGGGGCGGCTCGTCTCCATGGGGGCCATGGCGGGCGGCTCCGTTTTCGGGTTTCGAGGCGGCTCGCGGGAGCTGTACGTCAAGCAAATCCCCATGCGATTTATGGTGGAGGCCAAGGACTCGCGGATCATCCCCGATCTTTCCTCGAGCGCCACCGTGCTGCTCGGCCAGGAGAAGGATGCCCTCATTGCGCCGCGGGCGGCGATGCTCGAAGAGGGCGGCGCGCTTTATGTGCGCGTGAAGCGGCGCGACGGCGCGTGGGAAAAGCGGCGGATCGAGCTGGGGCTGGCCAATGATACGCAGGCCGTGGTGCGGGCGGGATTGCAGGAAGGCGAAGAGGTCGCCTTGCTGCCGCCCGGCGCGTAGCGGCGTTCTTTCAACATGGCACTGGGCAGAAGCAGGTTTTCGGACAGGCGGCGCCGGATCGCGGGATGGGTGGCGGTGGCGCTGCTGGGCGGTGGGGCGGTTTTTGCGGCGCTGCGGCTGAGCGCGCCCCCGGCCATCGATGTGCCCACGGCGCGCGTGGAGCGCGGCGAATTCATCATCAGCGTCAAGGGCCGCGGCGAAATCAAGAGCGCGCGGTCGGTGCTGATCACCGCGCCGCAGACGCCGGAGGCGCGCATCGTGCGCCTCGCCGAGAACGGCAAGCCCATCAACAAGGGCGAGGTCGTCGTCGAGTTCGACCCGGTGACCCAGGAGCAGGCCTATCTCGACCGCAACTCCCAGGTGCGGCAGGCCGACAGCGAGATCATTCAGACCGAGGCCGCCAACAAAATCGTCAACGAGGACGACAGCCTGCAGCTCATGAAGACGCAGTATGACCTGGAGCGCGCCAAGCTGGAGGCGAGCAAGCAGGAGATCCTCTCCGAGATCCAGGGCGCCAAGAACCGCATCGACGTCGTCACGGCGCAAGGCGAGGTAGGCAAGGCGCAGGTGGCGGTGAAGTCGCACAAGCAGTCGCAGGACGCCGAGCTGTCGCGCCTGGCGGAGAAGAAAGAAAAGACCGTGCGCGACAGGGACCGCGCCAAGCTATACCTGGAGAAGATGGTGCTGCGCGCGCCGCTCGAGGGCATCGTGATCGTGATGCCGAATTTTCGCGCCGGCGGCTCGTTCGGACAGAGCCCGCCGCCCTTCAAGGAAGGCGACCGGGCGTGGACGGGCGCCTCCATCGCTGAAATCCCCGACATGTCCGAGCTGCAGGCGGAGTTTCGCATCGAGGAAGTGGACCGCGGGCTGGTGAAGGAAGGCCAGCCGGTGATCCTGAAAGTGGACGCCGTGCCGGATCTGGAGATGCACGGCGCGCTCGACTGGATCAGCCCCATCGCGCAGTTGCTGTTCCGCACCTGGCCGCCGGAAAAGAATTTTCCGGCCAAGTGCATCATCAAGCACCCCGACCCGCGGCTGCGGCCGGGCATGAGCGTGACCGCCCAGGTGATCATCGAGCGGCAGGAGAGTGCACTGCTGATACCTTTGAAGGCCAGCTTCGAGCTGGACGGCAAGCCGGCCGTTTTCGTGCAGCGGGGCGACGGGTTCCGGCGCCGGCTCATCAAGGCCGGCAAGCGGAACAGCAACGACCTGGTGGTGCTGGCCGGGCTGGCTGAGGGGCAGCGCGTGGCGCTCGAAAACCCGGAAGAGGCCGCCCGGAAGAAGAGGATGAACCGGTAACGGCCCATGCGCAGCGCCCTGCTCAAGGTGATTATTTTGCTGGCCGTGGCCGCCGCCGCGGCGACCGGATATTACCTGGTCCGCAGCCTGCCGGAACGCCACACCGAGATTCCCGTGGTGCAGGTGAAGCGGGGTGACCTGCTGGTGCGGACCTACGTGCGCGGGGAGCTGCGGGCCACGCGCTCCGTGCTGCTCACCACGCCCAACCTGGGCGCTACGGCCCAGGTCACCCGCCTGGCGCCGAGCGGGGCCCTCAGCCGGGCCAAGGACCTCATCGTTGAATTCGACGATTCCGATTTGCTGGCCTCGCTTGAAGACGCCCAACTGGAAGTGGCGCAGGCCGCCGAAAGCATCAAGAAGGCCGAGGCGGACCAGAAGATTCGCCGCAACCAGGATCAGGTCGACCTGCTGAAGGCTCGCTACGACGTGCGGCGGGCGCAGCTCGAGGTGCAGCGCAACGAGCTGCTCTCGGCGATCGACGCCCGCAAGAACATTTTGACGCTGGAGCAAGCCAGGAAGAGCCTGTCCGAGCTGGAGGCCGACGTCAAGAGCCGCCTCCAGCAGGGCGAGGCGGAGCTGGCCTCCCTGCGGGAGCAGCAGCGCAAGGCGGAGCTTGACGTGGCGCGCGCGAATTCGCGCCTCGAGCAGACCAAGGTCCTCGCTCCCATCAGCGGCCTGGTGTCGATCAAAGAAAACCGCTCCGGCGGATTCTTCTTCGGGCAACAGTTGCCCGACATTCGCGAGGGCGACCAGTTGCCGGCCGGCATGCCCATCGCCGAGATCCTGGACCTGTCCGATCTGGAGGTAGCCGCGCGGGTCAATGAGATCGAGCGGGCCAATCTGCACGAGGGCCAGGAAGTGCTGATCCGGCTCGACGCGCTGCCCGGCAAGGTGGTCCACGGCAAGATCAAAATGCTCGGCTCGACGGCCAACTCCAACCTGTTCTCGGCGGACCCGACCAAGCGGTTCGACTGTGTATTTTCAGTAGATATGCGGGAGATGCTCGGGGACGTGGGGGCCACGTCCGCGCAGGTGGCCCGCATTCTGGAGCAGGCGGCGGAGAATGCCGGCCGCTTCCAGAAAAACGCCGCGGCGGTCCCGGCGCCGGGCGTGCCAGGCGGGGCCCCGATGATTGTGGCCGCCGTGAAGCCCGGCGCTGCTCCCCAGGGCGCGCCGGTCCGGCTGCCCGGCCCACCGTCGCCGCCAGGCGCGCTAGACAAAGCCCCGGCCCCTGCAGGCGCGCTAGACAAAGCCCCGGCCCCTGCAGGCGCGCCGGGCAAAGCGCTGGCCCCGCCCAGCGCGCCGAGCAAAGCGCTGGCCCCGCCCAGCGCGCAAGGTAAAGCCACGCTCCCGAGCGGCCCCATCGTCACGATGCGCGCCCCCGCTGGAGCGCCGCCGCCCGGCCCAGGAGGCCCGCCGGGCCCCGCCGGCGCTCGCCCCACCGACATCGCCTCGCTCTCGCTGCATCAAGCCGTTTCGCAGAAGTTCACGGCCGAGGAGCGCGAGAAGGCCGAGCTGCCCGCCCCGCCCGAAGAGCATTCGGTGATGGATGTATTGCTGCGGCCCGGCCTGCTCACCGAGGCCGAGATTATCGTCGAGAAGATTCCCAACACCCTCTACGTGCCGCAGCAGGCGGTCTTCGACAAGAGCGGCAAGACGGTCGTGTTCGCGCGCGTCGGCAGCCGTTTCGAGCAGCGCGTCGTGCGCCTCGGCAAGCGGACCGAGTCGCAGGTGGCCATCCTGGGAGGCCTGCGGCAAGGCGACTGGATCGCCCTGCAAGACATGTCGGCGGGCCGGCCGCAGCCGTCCAAAAAGCAGCAGGGCCCCGCGCCGAAACCGCAGCCGGCGCTGCCCGGGCCCAAGGCCAGTCTGATCTTCCTGGGCGGCCTGGTGTTCCGGCGCGGCGCGGAGACGGTCCCATGAATAACTGGGTCGGCCGCTATCTGCCCGAGCTGGCCATGGGGCTCAGCAGCCTGCTCGTCCACAAGCTGCGCTCGCTGCTGACCATGCTGGGCATGATCTTCGGCGTGGGCGCGGTGGTGGCCATGCTCTCCATCACCGCCGGCGCGCAGCAGCAGATGATCAGCTTCATCGAGCTGCTGGGCGTGAACAACATCATCATCGAGGCGCGCGAGGCGGTGGACCGGGACGAGCTGCAGGCCACGCGCCAGATCTCGCCGGGGCTGACCTTTCGCGATTACCGCGCCATCGCCGAAAACACGCAGGGCATCGTCGCCATCACCCCCCGCAAGCGCTTCAAGCCCACCAAGGTGTTTCCCAAGACCACGCAGGAGTTCCCGCAGTTGATCGGCGTACTGCCCAATTATCCGCTCATCAACAGCGTGAAGCTGGTGGCCGGGCGGTTCTTCACCCCGCAGGAAAATGAGTCGTCGGCGCCCGTCTGCGTGCTGGGACAAAAGGCCAAGGTCGACTTGCTCGGCTACGGCGACGCGGTCGGCAACTACGTCAAGGTCAACGACACCTGGCTCCAGGTCATCGGCATCCTCGCTCCGCAGGCCACGGCCGACTCCGATGTCGAGGGCCTCCAGCAGACCGACCGCAACAACCAGGTGATCGCCCCGCTCAACACGGTGATGCGGCGCTTCGACGACAACAATAGCTGGCTGAAGGACGAGATCGACGGCATCTTCATCCGCGTGGCCCCCAACGTGAACTCCATCGAGACGGCCGAGGTGGTGCGCACGATTCTGACGGCCACGCACAAGGACGCCGGCGATTTCACCGTGGTGGTGCCGGCCGGCCTGCTGGAGGAGCGGCGCCGCACGCAGTTCATCTTCGAGGTCGTCATGATTTGCATCGCCGGCATCTCGCTTCTGGTGGGCGGCATAGGCATTATGAATATCATGCTGGCGACGGTGCTGGAGCGCACCCGCGAGATCGGCATCCGCCGGGCCATCGGCGCGCGCCAGGCCGACATCGTGCGGCAGTTTCTGATCGAAGCGGTCCTGATCTCCATCGTCGGCGGCCTCATCGGCATCGCCGCCGGCTTCAGCGGCTCGCGCATCATTTCGCTGATCGCCGGCTGGTCGACGGTCGTGACCGCGGTTTCGATTCTGGTCGCCTTCGGGGTTTCGGTCTTCATCGGCCTGCTGTTCGGCATCTATCCCGCCGTGCAGGCCGCCAAGCTCGACCCCATCGAGGCGATCCGGTACGAGTGAAACCAATCACCAAATCCTTATGATCTATCGGGCCCTTTTCATCGCCGCTTTGCTGGCCGCGACGCTCGCGGCGCAGATCAATCTTTTCCCCACTCGCGCGTACTTCCACGAGCAGTGGACCAAGCCGCCGCTCGAAGTGGAGCTGCGGCCGCCCATTCGCCTCGAAGATTACGTGGCCTCGGGCAAGCTCGAACTCTCGCTGCGCTCCTGCATCGACCTGGTCATGGCCAATAACACCGACGTGGCCATCCAGAGGCTCACGGTGGTGACCGCCCAGGACGCCATCGAGCGGGCCTTTGCGCCGTTTGACCCGAGCTTCCTGGGGTCGTTCAGCTCCAGCCGCGCCAACACGCCTTCCAACGATCTGCTGGCCGGCGCCTCCGTGCTCAGCAGCCTCGCCCAGCAGGCCAGCTTCGCCTACACCCAGACGATGGAGAACGGGACGCAATACAGCGTCGGCTTTCTGGGGACGAAAAACGGCAACAACAGCGCCTTCACCAGCTTCAACCCCAACATCAACACGAACCTCCAGGTCAGCGTCACGCAGCCGCTGATCCGCAATCGCGGCGCTTACATAAACCGCATTCCGATCATGATCGCCCGCTCGCAATACCGGGCCAATGATGCCGACCTGCGGACCAGGATCATCGATCTGCTCTCGCAAGCCGAGAACGCCTACTGGGACGTCATTTCGGCGCGCGAAACGCTCAAGGTCCGGCGGAAATCGCTCGAGCTGGCCGAGGCGTTTCTCAAGCTGAACCGTCGCGAGCTGGAGCTGGGCGCCATTTCGCCGCTCGACATTTACCAGCCCGAGCAGCAGGAAGCCACCGCGCAGCTCCAGGTGACGCAAGCGCTCTATCAGCTCAAGCAGCGCGAGGACGTGCTGCGGAAATGGATCGGAGCCGATCTGCACCCGGAGATCCGGAGGCTGCCGCTGGAGCTGACCGAAACCGTGCTGCCGCCGAGCGAGAGCCAGGTCATCGACGAGCAGGAGGAGCTGGCCGAGGCTCTACGGGTGCGGCCCGAGCTGGACCGCTCGCGTTACACCACCGACGCCGCCGATCTGCAGATTCAAGCCGCCACCAACCAGCTTCGCCCCGATCTTCGCCTCGGCGGCAACTATATTTCGCAGGGTCACGGCGGCAATTTCTTTCAGCGCAGCCTGCTCGGCGCCACCACCGCCAGCCTGCTCACGCCCGGCGGGTTTACCGATGCCGTCGACCAGCTTTTCGGCTTCGGATTCCCGGTTTACGGCTTCAGCCTCACCCTGCGCCTGCCGCTGCGCAACCGCCAGGCCGCCGCCGACCTGGCTGACGCCGCCGTCAACAAGAAGCGCGAGATGCTCAACCTGCGCAACCTGGAGCAGCAGATCCGGCTGCAAGTGCTGAACGCGATCGCCGGCGTGGAGCAGAGCCGCGCCAGCGTAAAGCAGGCCGCCCTGGCCCGCGACTTTTCGCAGAAGCGCCTCGAGGCCGAGCAGAAGAAGTTCGAGCTGGGCGCGCGCGAAGCCTTCTTCGTGCTCCAGGCGCAGATCGACCTGGCCACCGCCGAGAGCGACTTGCTCTCCCAAGAAATCGGCTACCGCCGCAACCTGCTGGCGCTGCTGCAGGCCAACGGCACGCTGCTTGAGGAGCGCGGGGTGGTGGTGCAGTGAATAAACTCCCCTTTCGGTACTAAGCGCTCCATTTTTGTTGCAAAAGGAGCCGCGGGGCTGTATAGTACTTTTCCGGGTCCTGTTGCAATCCAGCAGTCTTGCCTGACGGTTTGCGGCCGTTCGGTGTGCGATCAGGAGGATCGAAAGATGAAGTTTTCACTGGGCAAGTTCCCGGCAGCGGTAGCGTGCGCGCTGGCATTGTTGGGCGCCTTTAGCCAGGCCAGGGCAGTCACATTCATCGATACCACGCCGTTTTGGACGGGTGGCGACGTATGCAGTTTTGGCATTAACAATACTGCCACCTACGGGCAGGTGATTACCGCCCCTTTGACCGACGTGGTGCTGCAGAACTTCACGTTCATCATGGAAGAGCCCGTCTCGCTAGCTTTCGCCGGCTACGTATACGCCTGGAGCGGCACGATGGCCACGGGATCAGCCCTGTTTGCAGGGCCCGCCACCTCGGTGGCAGCCGGCGGCGTTTTTCAGAAGATCACCTTTAACACCGGAGGCATCACGCTGACCGGCGGCTCCCAGTACGTCCTTTTCGCCAGCGCCTCCAACTTCTTTTCCGGACATTCCGGGCGGGGCTGCTGGGCGCAGCCGCAGAAAAGCGATGTTTATGCGGGCGGCGCCTTTGTGTTCATCAACAACGGCTCCAATTCCGCGCTGTGGACGACTAGCCCTTGGACCCAGAATTTCCTCGGCACCGGAGGGGACTTGGCCTTTAGCGCCTATTTCGACACCAATGTCAGCGCTTGCGGCCACCACACGGTTCACGGACACATTTCCACGGTGCCTCCCAGCGGTCACAACGGAACGGTGGATTCGGTGCACCACGGGCAGCACGGCCACAGCGTTCCGGTCGGGGTGAATTGCCCGCCGCATGCGCCCGGCCACTCGCCGGGGCTGACAGCCGAGCCCGACGGCCAGGGCTTGTTCAGTACGAGCGGCCTGCTCGAAGCGCCTGTTTTCGTGGCTGGCGTGAATCAGGATGGAACGCTGAACGGGATGCCGTCGGAGCTGGCTGGACGGAAAGTCCTCCCGGCGCGGCGCGGCACGGTGGTGCAACTGTTCGGCTCATCCGAGGGTCTGTTCCTGGGAGCGGAACATGCGGGCGTAGCGAGTGAATTCGTGCCGCCGGCTTCGGGATCCCCGCTTTACTACACCAGCAGCTTGCCCGAGGTCCGCATCGGCAGCGTCGCCGCCGAGGTGCTGTTCAGCGGCCTGGCGCCGGGGTTGAAGGGTGTGTGGCAGATCAACGTGCTAATTCCCGAGGGTGCGCCGACGGGCACGGCGCCGGTAGCGATCAGTTACGAGGGTGATGAGTTGACGTCGATCGCTCTGTCGATCGAGTAAGCCAGCGGCGGGAGGACCCAGGCTTCTCCCGCCCTTCTTACCCACGCGGCTCCGAGGCGTTGCCACGGAACGCCCGCGCGGGAGGTCTGGTCGTTTTTTTTTCTTGTATTCCCTGGGCTGGTTCGGTATAGTACTTCCTTCCGGGTCCGCACGACCAAGCAATCCATTGGTGTATCCCGGCGCGCAGCCGCCTCAGGGGAGGCTTACTGTGATCCGGGCGAGACACAACCACAAAAGATTTTCAAGATCAGCGTGAAGGATGGAGTGCTATGAGGAATATGCGTAAGCTGGCGCTGCCGCGGTTGCTGGCGGCCATCGGTGTGTTGTGGGCCTTCGGCCCCGTGACTATGCAGGCTTCGACATGGGTTCTGGGCGACGTCTTCGTCGCCGTGGACCCTGGACAGTACCAGGTGTTCAGCAATGCTGGTGTCTTTAAGGAAACCATCTTGACCGGTGGGGGTGGTTTTACCACCGGCTGCGCATTCAACCCGGGCAAGACGGCGCTCTATGGCACGGACTTCTCCAGCAGGGTGGTGGTGTTCGACGCTACCCATCCCCACAGTGTGATTCAGACCATCAGCGATCCCGGTATAGAGTCCGTGGTGTTTACGAGCGGCGGAGACTTCTTCACCGGGGGACCAGGGAAACATATCATCAGGTACAACGCGGCGGGTGTCTTGCAGCAGACATATAACCAGTCTGCCGGCTCGGACTGGGTGGATGTGTCGAGCGACCAGCATACGCTGTTTTATGACGAGGAGGGAGCTACCATCCACCGCCTTGACGCCACCGGCAGCGGTACCCAGCTTGCCAACTTTTCCACCGCAGGCAGCAGATTCTTCGCCCTCCGCCTGCTCCCGCCGGGCGATGGCAGCGCGGGCCTGCTCGTTGCGAACGGCGCAAACGTCGTACGCCTGAACAGTTCAGGGGCCATTGTGAAGACCTACACCGCTGCGGGGGCGGGATTGTTCTTCGCGCTCAACCTGGACCCCAATGGAACCTCCTTTTGGACTGCCGACCTTAGCACCGGCAAGTTTTATCGTTTCAATATCGCCAGTGGTGCGATTGAAGTCGGCCCCATCAGCGTCGGGGCCGAGGCGGCTGGATTGTGCGTGCTGGGCGAGCCCACCGGGGCTGTCGGCGGCGGCGTGGGGGG
>DASQHK010000370.1:0-3156 GCA_035632135.1 Bryobacterales bacterium | reverse complement strand
TGCCCGCAAAGAGAACCCTGGCGGCGTTCGACTTCGACTCCGGCCGGCTGATTCTGACCGAAGCGGGTTCCAAGAAGCGTGCCTCCCTGCACCTGGCCCGGGGCGAGCAGGCGTTGCGCGCGCTCGATCCCGGCGGCCTCGAGATGCTGGAAGCTTCGCTTGACGCCTTTGCCGCGCGCCTCACGGCGAGCAATCACACGCTGAAGCGGGCGCTGACCGATCCGCGACTCTTCAGCGGCATTGGCAATGCCTACTCGGATGAAATTCTGCACGCCGCGCGCCTCTCGCCCGTGGCCCTCACCAAAAAATTAACGCGGCAGCAAATCGAGACCTTGTACGAGACCACGCGCGGGACGCTGGAGCACTGGACCGCGAAGCTGCGCGCGGAGACTAGGAAAGGCTTCCCCGAGAAAGTCACCGCCTTTCGCGAGGGTATGGCCGTGCATGGCCGCTACCACCAGCCCTGCCTGGTCTGCCAAGCGCCGGTGCAGCGCATTCGGTATGCGGAGAACGAAACGAACTACTGCCCGCGCTGCCAGACCGGCGGCAGGCTGCTGGCCGACCGTTCCCTTTCGCGGCTGCTGAAAGAAGACTGGCCGCGAACCCTGGAGGAACTAGAAACGCTGCGAGCCCGCTCCTCGAGTTGACCGGGCAAGTCGGTGGCGATGCGGCGGGCCAGCCGGTCGGCGGCCTCGTCGCCGAAGTGGCACTCGTCGGCAAACATCAATTTGGGCTCAGCGCCGAGCGCCCCATCGAGATCGATCAGCGGCAGCCCCGCCGCGCGGGCCCGCTCGGCCATCAGACGGTAGGTGACGCGCACGCGCGTGGCATAGCCGGCCACGGTCTGCTCTTTCTCGGCGAGCGTTTGCTGTTCTTCCGGCGCGAGCGGCTTTCGCATTGTGGCCACGACGGGTTGCAGCGCCACCCACACTGGAGCCGGCGCCGCCAGCCGCGCGAGAGCCGCGACGTTGCGAGCGTAGCTTTCAGCCGTCGCCGCGGGATCGATCGCCGGCACGGCGGGCTTGCGGGCGGCGGAAGCGATGCTCTCCGAAATCCGGCGGCTGGCGAGATCCAGGAAGCGGCTGCGGCGCAGCAGCGCGACGAGGTTCTTCTTGAGCTGGTACGGATCGAAGGAATTCTCGTAGCGCGATCGCAGCAGCAGCGCGTTCTCCGGCCAGTCCGGCACGGGGTTGAAGAGGTCGGCGTCGACGTCGTTATAGCCATCGAACAGCAGCACGAGATCGGGATGCAGGCCGGAGATGTGCCGGTGAAAGTAGATCAGCTCCTGCGCCGAGGTGAAGCCGGGCTGGCCGGCGTTGATCACTTCGATGTCGCGGCCGGCGTGCTGCTCGCGCAGAAGCGCTTCGAGGCGCCCCGGCAGGCTGCGCTCATCGGCGGTCGAGCCGAGGCCCCACGCCGCCGAGCCTCCCAGCACGACGACGCGGAAGCGGCCCGCGGGCTTCGCGAGCGTGGTCTCGCCGCCGCGGAAACCCAGAGCGTTGGTGCGAAAATAGGGCAACCGGAGATTCGGTTTTACTACCCACTGCTCATAGGGGGACCATTCCAGGCAATCCACCGTGAGCGTGGAAAAAACCTCTTGCGGGCGCGGAAGCCCCGGATAGAGATTTGCCGCGTGGCGTCGCGCCAGAACGTCGCGGCGCGGGGGCAGGAAAAACGCGCGCGTAACGCCCTCGAGGATGGCGAAGAGGGCCACGGTTGCAACGAGCGCCGCGAAGATTTTGCGCCGGGGAGAGGTGATTGCTGCCATCGGGGTCCGCCACGATTATAGCGGCAGCGGGCGGGACAGACGGTGGGCCACACGCCCCGCAGTTTGCGCGCGGCCCGCTGCCACGTCTATAATCGCGTTTAGATGCGGCTTGCGGCATCCTTCGCGTGCCTGGCTGTTTTAGTTCTCTTCACCGCCGCCTGCCGCCGCAACAACGTTACAACTGTTTCTCCCACCGCAGGCTTGATCCACCTCACCATGCCCGGCCGCACCGTGCACAACAGCCACTACCTGTCGCAGTCGTTCTTGTATCAACTGCAAACGCTGGTCGGAACTGCCCCAGCATCGCCGAAGGTGTTGGACGGCCGCATCGTCGAGCGCCAGGGGAAGGAATTTTATCTCGACCTGCATCAGCTCCCGGCGGACAAAGCGGCGATCCTGCAGCGAATCGCCGCGCAACAGCCCCCGGCCGGCGAGATGAGCATGGACGAGCTGGAAGCGTACATGCTCGAAAACTATTACAAGCTGACCGGGCCTTATCCGAACCTGAAGGCCTTGCTGCGCGAGAATCCCTACCGCGACAACCCGAACTGGCTGGCCATTCCGGTGGACAGCGTGACTTTCCGGCGGCGGCGCGTCCTGCACATCAACAAGGACCGCATCGCCGACGCGCTGGTTGCCTACTTCGGCAACAACGACCGGCTGATCTTTCTCGAGGGCACGATCATCGCGGCCGAATCGTTCGACAAGCAGGGCAACTTCGTCGAGGCGGAAGTGCTGCGTAAGCGCGCCGACACCTTCTGGAATTTTTCGATCTACGACGTCAAGGGCGCGCTGGTTTCGAAATCCGTGGCGTTCGATGAGGATGGCAAGATTGCGCCGGAGCGCGAGGGCTTCCACGTGCCGCGCACTTGCGCCATGTGCCATCGCATGGACCGGCTCGATTTTTCCGGCGACCCCGACGCCCCCGTGCTGGCGCCGGTGCGCGGATTTTTTCAGGAGCTGCCGGCGCGCGTTCCGCAAATCCACCTCGGCCCGGAATACTACGATCACATGGCCTTCACCGAGCTGACCGAGGCGAGCGGCAAGGTCAAGGACGGCGTCTTCGGCGTTTACGGCAGCCTGCTGCTTTCCGAGCTGGCCGGCCGCAAGCGCCTGGGCACGCTCACCGCTGACGACAAGGCCCGCTACCGACGGCTTGCGCCGTATTTCCCCGAGCTGCTCCAGCCGCTCGACCGCGTCGATTCGCTCACCAACTCTATCGGCATGCGGCTCATTCGCATTCCCGCGCCGCATCCCAACAGCAAGATCGGCTCGCCGCTCACCGACCCCGAGCACCGGCCAGATGAGCGACGGCACACGATCCGGTTTCAGCAAGCCTTTTTCCTGG
Source organism: Bryobacterales bacterium (assembly GCA_035632135.1). Classification (GTDB taxonomy): domain Bacteria; phylum Acidobacteriota; class Terriglobia; order Bryobacterales; family JACQDG01; genus DASQHK01. The sequence continues at coordinate 40 of DASQHK010000370.1, read as the reverse complement.
GTGTGTACGACGTGACCAACGCGCAGTTCCGGCGCTTCCG
>DASQHK010000369.1:0-5233 GCA_035632135.1 Bryobacterales bacterium | reverse complement strand
GTTACGACCAAGGAGAGCACCATCGAAGCCAGAATCCCGCCGATCACGGCGATGGCCAGCGGTTGGAGCATCTGCGACCCCGCCCCCCACGCCAGCGCCAGCGGGATCATGCCGGCCACCGTGGCGAGCGCGGTCATCATGATCGGGCGCAGGCGGCGCTCGCCGGCGTCGATCATGCTCTCCTCGGCCGGAATGCCTTCGGCCCGAAACTTCTGGTCCGCATCGAGCAGCAGAATCCCGTTCTTGGCCACGATGCCGATCACCATGATCAGTCCCATGAAAGAGGAGAGGTTGAACGTCTTTCCAGTGATCAGCAGGGCCAGGAGCACGCCGGAAGTGGAAAGCAGCGCGGACGAGAGCACCGCAATCGGGGCTGCAAAACTCCCGAATTCGAACAGCAGAACGGTGAACACCAGCACGATGGCCAGGGCCAATACAAAGGCGAGGTCGCGGAACGATCGCTGCTGTTCCTCGTAAGCCCCGCCATACTCGACCCGCATGGCGGGAGGCAGGTGCGCGGCGGCAACCGCCTTTTGCACGTCCGCCATGCCGCTGCCCAAATCGCGGCCTTCGAGGCGCGCGGTCACGGTCACGTCCCGCTGCAGGTTTTCCCGCCGGATTTCCGTCTGGCCGGGCTGCTCCGTCATGCCGGCGAGCGAGCCGAGCGTGGCGGTTTTTCCGGTTGAGCTGACCAGAAGCGTATTGCGTATGGCCTCCATCGAGGACCGCGTCTGCCCCGGGAATCGGACGCGGATCGTGTAAGCGCGGCCGTTGACCACCACCGGAGTAGGCGCCGGCTCGCCTTGCAGGATCGCGCTCGCATCCAGCTCGATTTCCTGCGGCGTGAATCCGGCGCGCGCGGCCACCGCGGGATCCACTTGAAACAGGGTTGCCGGGCCGCTGATCGTGTTGTCGATCCCATTCAGGATGTCCACCACGCCCGGGATTTTCTTGATGGCGTCAGCCACCTGCGGGGCCCATTGCTGCAGCAGCGCCGGATCCTCCGAGAAAAGCTTGATGGCAATCGGCTCGGGCGCGCTGGTGAGGTCTCCGATCATGTCCTGCAGCAACTGCACGAATTCGACCTGCAGCATCGGCTCCTGCTTCGTCACTTTTTCGCGCACATCCGCGATCACCTCGTCGCCGCTTCGCTCGCGGTCCCTTTTCAGTTTGACCGCAATGTCGCCGGTGTTCGCCTCCGTCACCGCCGCCAGCCCGAGCTGCAGCCCCGTCCGCCGGGAGGTGCTCTCCACTTCCGGCGTGGCGCGCAGGATGCCTTCCACGGCGGACACGACTCGATCGGTTTCCTCGAGCGAGGAGCCCGCAGGCATGATGTAATCGAGAATGAAGCCGCCTTCGTCCATGCCCGGCAGCAGGTCCGAGCCCAAATTGCGGAAACAGATGTACGAGCCGGCGATCAAGGCAATGCTGCAAATCGCCAGCAGGGCGGGGTGATCGAGGGTGGCGCGCAAGACCCTCTCGTAGGCCCGCATGAAGCGGGATGGCGCGCCGACGTGCGCGGCGGCGCGCTCATTCGCCTGCCTGCGGATGAAGAAATGGCTGAGCGTGGGAGTCCACGTCAGCGCCAGCGCCAGCGAGGTGAGCAGGGCCATGCCAACCGTTACCGCCAGCGCGCGGAAAAACACCCCGGTCACTCCGGTGATGGAGATCAACGGCAGGAACACCACAATGGGAGTGACCGTCGAGCCGATCAAGGGAATCCGGATTTCGTGAATTGCGCTGCGGATCGCCTCCGCGCGCGTCTGCCCGGAATCGCGGTGCATCACGATGTTTTCGACCACCACGATGGCATCATCAATGACCAGGCCGACCGCCGCCGCCAGCCCCCCCAGCGTCATCAGGTTGAAACTCTCCCCCATTACGCGCAGCGCAATAAAGGTCACGGCGATGGTCGCTGGAATCACCAGCCCCGCCACCAGCGAGGTGCCCCAATCGCGCAGGAATACGACCATGATCAGCGAGGCCAGCACCAGCCCCAGCAGAATGGCATCGCGCACGCTCTGGATGGAGTCGTTCACAATTTCCGACTGATCGTAGAACGGCCGCATCTCGAGGCCGGCGGGAAGGGTTTTGCGGATGCGTTCGACCTCGGCGTGCACGGCGTCGGCAACCAGCACCGTATTGCCGTCGGGCTGCCGGTAGATGTTCAGCAGAACGGCCGGCTTGCGGTTCGCCGTCACGATGGTGTAGACCGGCTTGACGGAGGGCGCTACCGAAGCGACATCGCCGATGTGGATCGGAACGCCGGCCGGCGTCGTCTTAACCGCGATATTCGAAATCTCCGCCGGCGTCCGCGCCTGCCCGCTCACCAGGCTCAGCACGAGCTGATGGTTCTGCTCGAAAAGCCCGGGCGAGTCGATGAGGTTGCTCCTCCCGATGGCATCCAGAAGATTGGGAATGGTGAGGGAAGTTTCGAGCAGCTTGGCCGGGTCCGGGCGAACCTCGAACTCCGGCTCCTGCCCGCCCTGCACAACCACCGTGGATACGCCGTTCATCCGGTTGAGCCGTGGCTTGATATCGTACGTCGCCATTTCCCAGATCCGAGTCTGCGGGATCGTGTCGGATGTCAGGCTGTATCCCATGATCGGGAACGCGGCGAAGGTGAGGCGGTTGGCCGTGACTTTCGCGGCAGGTGGCAGCGTGGTCTGGACGCGCGCGACCGCGGCATTGACGAGCTCCAGCGTCTGGAACATGTCTACTTTCCAGGAGAAGAACAGATCGATTTCCGCCGTGCCGCGGCTGGTGATCGACCACACCCGGTCCAGCCCCTGCACCGAATTCACGGCCTCTTCCACCGGCCGCGTCACGGTCACGAGCATCTGATCGATCGGCGCGACGCCGTTATCGACTCCGATCACCACGCGCGGAAAGTCCGTTTCGGGAAACACCGCGACCGGGATCGTCAGGGCCAGATAGATGCCCACCGCCACGAGCGTGAGGATCACGAAGATGATGGGCTTGGAGTGCCGGGCAGTCCAGTGTTCGCTCTGGGCCGCAGCGGCGGCGGGCGGCTTGATCGAGACCTCGCTCATTTTGCTTCCGGTTTCTCCGCCGCCGGTTTCTCGCCCGGCTTCTCCACGCGCACCTTGGCCCCGTCCTGCAAGCCGAGTCCGCCCACTGTAATCACCTGCTCTCCAGGCTTCACGCCGCTGAGGATCTGCACCCGGTCGGCTTCGCTGACGCCAACCTGGACCTTCCGCTCATGGGCCACCGAATCGGCGCCCACCACCATCACCGATGTCCCTCCCTCCGCCGAAGGAAGAAGCGCAGCCGGCGGGACCACGACCGCTTTCGCCAAAGTGGCCGCGACGATCGAGACCTGCACCGAGGCGCCGGGCTTGAGCCGCTCTCCGGGATTGGCGGCCTGCACCCACACCTGCACCGTCGTGCTGTTGGGATCGACAGCCGGGCTCACCACGATCACTTTTCCGGGAACATCCTCGGAGCCGCCGGTTTCATTGACGGTCGCGGCATCGCCCACGTGGAGGGAAGCGGCCTGATTCTGCGGAATGTTCGCGCGAGCCACGACGCGCGACACATCCATCACGGTCAGCAGCGGCGAGCCGGGACTCGCCATCTCGCCGGCGTAGACCGGCCGGTCCGTAACGACACCGGAGATGGGACTTCGGACCTCTGCGTAGCTGAGCTGCGCGTCGGCCGCCTGCTGGTGAGCCTTCGCTGCTGCAACCTGGGCCGCCGCCAGTTTGATCTGCTCTTCCTTGCCGACGCTTTGCAGAGCCTTCAGGTGCTCTTGCGCGGTCTCATACTGGCTGCGCGCCTGCGCGTAGGAAGCCTGCGCTTCGTCGACCAGACGGCGGGCCAGCGCGCCTTCCCGCAGCAGCTCTTGGCGGCTCTTAAGCAGGTTCTGCGCCGCCTCCAGCGCTTGTTTGGACGCCTGCACGTCGGTTTGGGCCTTGGTGACTTGTTCCGGAACCGATGATGCGGTCGTCGCGCGATAGTTGGCCTCCGCCTGCTCGTACTGGCCTTTGCTCTCGAGGGCGGCGGCGGCTAAGTCGCGGTTCTCGATCACCGCCAGCAGTTGGCCCTGGCGCACGTGGTCCCCGCGGTTCACCAAAAACTTCTGCACCGGCGCGCTGATCTTGGGCATGATGCTGGCCTGGTCCTGCGGATAGAGCACGGCGCCGGCCGTAACGATGCGCCGAATCGAATCTTCCCGGGCCGGGGTGACCTGCACCGGTACGATCGGCTCTGCTTCCTTCTCTTCCTTCTTCGAGCAGCCGGCCAGCGCCATCCAGCATGCCGCGATCAGCAAAGGTGTTGTCTTGTGCATTGGCTAAAAAATTCCCGTCAATGTCTGAAGATTGGCCAAAGCCAGGCGGTACCGGACCAACCCGTCATCATAGCCGTTACGCGCCTGTATCAGCGTGGTTTGGGCGTCCACCACTTCCAGCACCGTGACCTCGCCGGCCTGATAGCGCAGCAGCGTGAGGCGCAGGCTCTCGGAAGCGAGGTCGGCCGAGCGCCGCAGGGAATCCACTTGCTCGCGAGCGGTTTGGGCTTCGCCGTAGAAGGCGCGGAAATTTCTCACCAACTGACGCTGCGTCGCGCTCAATTCCACATTGGCCTGGTCGCGCCGGACTTGTGCTTGCTTCAAGCGGCTGCCCCGCGCGCCCCAGTCCCACATCGGCAGAGTCAGCGTGGCAGTCACAAAGTAGCCGAGGCTGGGCAGAGACCCCAGTTCGCGGGCCGCGGCCACGGGAGTGTGCAGCGCGAAGGCGTTCGCTTCAATCCCGTAGTCGAGGTCGACGCTGAGCGACGGCAGGAAGGCCTGGCGGGCGATCGAAACATCCAGGTTCGCTCCGCGCCACGCGGCATTCGCCACCCGCAGATCGGGGTTCTCGCGTTCGGCCATGGTTTGCGCCTCCGCAAGAGAAGGAAGCGCCGGAGACAGGTGCAGATCGTCTACGACCTCGAAGTTCTGATCGAAATTCCGGAACAGCAGCACTGCCAGGTCCAGCCGCGCGCTCTCCATCGCCAGCTTTGCCTCGCGGAAAGCCTGGTCTTGGGCATTGTGCTGAAGCTGGAACTTCAGCACGTCGCTGTGCGCCACTTCGCCGCCGCGTTCCAAACTTTGGCTGATGGCAAGGGAACGCTTCGCTTGATCGAGGGCCTGCTGGGCCGTGGCGTATTTCCGCTGGCCGGCCACCAGGGCGTAGTAGGCCCGGGTCACCGTCACCGCCAATCCCCGGCG
>DASQHK010000368.1:0-18475 GCA_035632135.1 Bryobacterales bacterium | reverse complement strand
GGGACGCCGCGTGGCGAAGATCGAAGAAGGCGGCGCTCTGCCCACTGCTGATGCCGAGGTCGTGGCGTGGCGCGGCAGCCTCGCGGGTTTCGGCGCTCTGATCGGCGCGAGCGATCTTTACATCGGCTATGATTCCGCCTGTCAGCACATCGCGGCCGCGCTCGGCGTAAGAACGATTGACATCTTCGCCGGCTTCCGCTCGCCGCGCATGGCCCAGCGCTGGAAGCCGTCCGGCGCCGCTGAGGTGCGGATGATCGTGGCCGATCCCCATCGGCCGGCCGATCCCGAAAGGATTCTCGCCGCGGTGCTGGAGGCGGCGCGGTGAAGGTCGCGCTCGACGCCACCTACAGCGTGGGTCCGGCGCTTTCGGGTGTGGGCGTCTATTGCTCGCGCCTGATCGAGGAGCTGCTAAAGGCGGCGCCCGAGTCGCGGTTCCTTCTGTGTTACCGCGCGAATCGCTTTTTCCGCGCGCTCAGCGGGCCGCGTCCCGCTCCGAATGCCCCGCGCCGCTTGCTCGAGGAACCGCTCAACGTTTTTCTTCCCCGGCGTGTGGACCTGTTTCACGGCCTCAACCAGCGGCTCCCGGAATATCGCTTTCGCCGCGCGCTGGCCACGTTTCACGATCTGTTTGTCCTCACCGGCGAGTATTCGACCCCGGAATTCCGCCGCCGGTTCACGGCTTTCGCCAGGGATGCCGCGGCCCGCGCGGACCACATCGTAGCCGTGTCGCAGTACGCCGCGAAGCAAGTGGAAGCGCTGCTGGGCGTCCCGGCGTCGCGCATCACGGTGGTCTATCACGGCGTCGATCCGGTTCCGGAATTTGACGCCGCCGATTTGGCCGCCTTCCGCCGCCGCTACGGCATCGAGCGGCCCTTTCTGCTGCACGTCGGCGCCGTGCAGACGCGCAAGAACACGGCGAGGCTGGTGGAGGCCTTCGAGACTCTCGACCCCGCGCTCGATCTGGTGCTGGCAGGCTCGGACGGCTACGGGGCCTCCGAAATTCATGCGCGCATCGCCGCCTCGCCGGCGCGCGGCCGCATTCACGCGCTGGGCTACCTGCCGCGTGCGGCCATCGAACGCCTCTATCGCACCGCCACGGTCCTGGCGTTTCCGTCTCTCGAAGAAGGCTTCGGGATGCCGGCGCTCGAAGCCTTCTCGGCCGGCCTGCCGGTGGTGACCTCAAACCGATCGGCGCTGGCTGAAGTGGCCGGCGGCGCGGCGCTGCTGGCCGATCCCACCGACGTCGCGTCGATCGCCGGCGCCCTGCGGCGCGCCGTGGAGGATAGCGCCCTGCGAGCCGAGCTGATTCGCAAAGGCTGCGAGCGCGCGGCGCAGTTTCGCTGGCCGCGGGCCGCCGCCGAGACGCTCGCCGTTTATCGCAAGCTGCTGTGAAAGCGATGCGCGCCATTCTGCTGCTGGCCGGCCTCACGGTCGCTTTCTACTGGAAGCTCACCCTCAGCCGGCAGTTTACGTTTCTCGATTGGCCCGACCTCGCCTACCAGGTTCTCCCCTGGTACGACTTCCAGGCCCGCGCCTGGCACAGCGGAAAATTTCCGCTCTGGGACCCGTTCGAGTGGTGCGGCCAGGCGCTGGCCGGCCAGTTGCAGCCGGGCGCGACGTTTCCGCTCAACTGGCCGCTGTTCTGGGCGCCGCTCCGCGCCGGCCACTTGAGCCTCGACTGGTTTCACTGGCATTTCACCCTGCTGCATTTCCTCGCCGCGCTCTTTATGTATTGGTACTGCCGTGAGCTGGAGCGCAGCCGCTTCGCCGCAGTGCTGGCGGGCGCGGCGTTCAGCTTCGGCGGCTACCTGGGGACGACGCTGTGGCCGCAGATGATGAACGGCGCGCTGTGGACGCCGCTGATTTTTCTGTTCTGGCATCGCGCCGGTCGCGCGAAGGGCCCGCTTGCGGCGGCCGCCGGCGCCGCGGCGTGCGGCGCGTCGATTGGGCTCGCGTTGCTGGCCGGCCATCATCAGGCGCCGATGTTCGTCGTGCTGGCGCTGGCCGGCGTGTTCCTTTACGAATTTCTTGCCAAGGGCGAGCGCCAGCGCCGCGCGCGGCTCTTCGCCCTGACGGCGTTATTCGCCGTGCTCGTCGGCGCGCTGGCGCTAATCCCCGCCTGGGAATACGGCTCGCGCTCCTATCGCTGGCTCAACCTCCCCGAGCCGCTGCGTATGAATAAGACCGTACCTTACATCGCGCAGCAGAACCTGGCGCTCAGCCCCATGTCGCTGCTGGGCGTGGTGACGCCGGTGTTTCCGGTCAATGCGAACCCGTTCATCGGCCTGGTGAGCGTGAGCCTGGCGCTGCTGGGTCTCGCGGCGTGCTGGCAAAGGCGCGCGGTGCGGGTCCATGCCTGCATCGCGCTCGGCGGCCTTGCCTATGCGCTCGGGCCATACTCCGTCTTGCAGGGCGTGCTTTACGCCGTGATTCCCTTCCTCGATAAAGCGCGCAGCCCCGGCCACGCCGTGCTTCTGTTTCACTTCGGCCTGCTGGTGATGGCCGCGCACGGCGCGGACGCGCTGCTGGCGGCAACGCCGTGGCGGGCGTGGCTGGTGAAGGGCCTGGCGATCGGCGCGGCGCTGGTGTGGGGCGTCGAATTACTGATGCTCGCCGGCCGCAGCGACGCGGTCGAGCGCTCCCATTCCCTGCTGCTGACATCGGTCGTCGCGCTGCTGCTCGCGGCTCTGATCCATGCGGCCTCGCAGGGCCGGCTCCCGCTCCCGGCGGCGCAGGCCGGCATCCTCTTGCTGATGCTCGCCGAGGTCAGCGCCGGAACGTCCTACCTGATCCTGCCCCGCACCAATCCGCAGAATCCGAATAACCTCGACCGCTTCGCCCAGCATCGCGGCGTCATTGCCTTTCTGCGCGCCCAGAAGCCGCCGTTCCGCTTTCACGCCGACGACCAGGAGATCCCCTACAACCTCGGCGACTGGAATGGTCTCGAGGATACGGCCGGCTATCTCGCCTCGGTGAGCGCCGACCTTTACGATTTTGTCGCCCTCGACTGGACGCGCACAGCGCTGCTGCTCAATCAGGTCTATGTAGTAGGCAAACAGAAGTCGCGGCCGGAACAGGTGGAAGTGTTCGCCGAGCCCGGAGGCCTCAAGGTCTTCCGCAATCCCGACGCCTTCCCCCGCGCGTGGCTGGCGCAAAGCGTCCGCGTGGTGGCCAATCGCGCCGCGGCGGCAAGCCTGCTGGCATCGCCCGACTTCAATCCCCGCCGCGAGACGTTCCTGCTGGGCGCGAAAACGGAAGCGCCCGCCTGGCTCCCGTGCGAGGGTGAGGCCGCCGTGCAGTGGACCGCGCGCGAGATCGATCGCGTTGAAGCGGCGGTTGAAACGCCCTGCCCGGGCATGCTCATCTTCAGTGATCCGTGGTTTCCCGGCTGGCAAGCGCGCGTGGATGGAGCGCCCGCAACGCTCTATGAGGCCTACGGCGCGCTGCGGGGCGTCGTCGTCGCCGCCGGGCGCCATCGGGTCGAGATGTGCTATGGCCCCCGCTCCGTCTATTGGGGCGGGGTCCTCAGTGCGGCCGGCGTGGCCGGCTGCTTGCTGCTGGGACTGGTCGCGCGGCGAGAAGGTCGTAAATCGGCCGGCCGCGCCGGTCGCGAATCGTCTCCATGATCTCCATGCGGTAGCCGCGATGCGCCGCCGCCTCCAGGAACGCCGCCGCGATCTGCGGGAACGCCGGCGGTTCCCCGGCGGCATACCTCACGAACACCGCGCGCGGTTTGGCCAGAAAACCCTCCAGAACGTGCGTGTCGTAACCCGAGCCCTGCGGTTCCGGCGCCTCGTAAATCGGCAGGCGGTCGCCGCTCAGCAGCCGCAACTGGTTGCTCATGCCCCAGTCGAGCAGCACGATTTTTTCGGGCTGGCGATTTTCGAGCGCGCGGTCAAGCGAATAAATCGCTTCCGACCAGCCGGTGCCGCCGCCATAGCCGAGGATGCGGAAGTAGTAGTAGGCAACCACGCGCAGGTTGGCCGCCGCCAGCGCCAGCACCACGAGCCAGAGCAGCGCGGTGGCGGCCCGGCGCCCCCATCGCCCCTTGAACCAGCGGCGCACCGCGTCCCGCGCGCCGGTCAGGCCCGCGGCGACGAACAGTTGCGGAAACGGCAGCAGCAGCGCGATGTGATGCACCGAGCCGGCGCCTTGAATCGGCAGCATCGCGAGAAACGCCAGCAGACAAAACAACAGCGTGAACAGCATGCCGCGGCCGTACGGCAGAAAGGGCAGGGCGGGAAGCAGCAGGAATGACAGCACCGCCGCCGGCGCGAGCAGCGTGGGGACCGCTTGCTCGCGCGGCGCGATTTCGTAAGCGATGCGCGCGGCGCGGTCGGGCGGGTCGAGCGGCGTTCCCTCCATGTCGCGGCTGAACCAGCTCGCCAGCGCCATCCCATCGAGCGTGAACTGCAGCGCGCGCAGCTTTTCGCCGTACTGGCCGGTGCGCTCAGCCTGGTGGTGGAACGTTGCGCCCTTCCACTTCCAGTTGTAATACAGAAATGGCGCCGAGCCGATGAGCAGGCCCGCCAGCGCCGCTGCGAGCGGCCGCGGCCGCAGCGCAACAGCGAACTGCCGCGGGAACACTATCGCCGCCGCCACGACGAGCGCCGCCAGCAGCCACAGAAACGTCGCCTTGTCGAAGATCCCGACCCCCATCGCAAAAAAGCCCAGCGCCAGGTCGAGCAGCCGCCGCTTTTGCCACCACCGCAGAACCCCGCACGCGCCGGCGAGCAGGCAAACGTGCTGGATGGCCACCGGGCCCCAGTCGAGGCGCGTGGTGAACAGGTAGCTGGGGTCGGTCGCCGCCAGCGCCACCGCCGCCAGCGCCGTCGGAGGGCCGAACGCCCGCCGCGCCAGCAGGTACAAAAAGTACAGGCTCGCCGCCCCGAGCAGCAGCGCCGGCAGCCGGATCAGAGCCGCCGATGCCGGCCTCCCCCGCAGAATGGGAATGTAGAGCCAGCCCTTCAGCGCCCCGAGGTAGTCGATGATCATCAGGGCCACCGGCCGGCGGTGGAAGTGCATGGTATAAGCAATTGGTATGTCGTTGTGCGGGTAGGCCGCCAGCACGAACAGGCATTCGTCGTATTGCAGCCCGGGCGAAGCGATCCACAGCGAGCCGAGGCCCGCGAACAGGGCAATGAGCAGCAGCGCCAGGACGGGAACCACGCGGCGGGGGGTCATGGTGAGAGGCTCGCGCCGGCCGGAGCATCGCGCCCGGTGGCGCGCCAAGCGGCTCGCCGAATGATTTTACTTCTTGGGCCTGGCTTTTTGCGTCGCGTGCCCGGCGGGGGCGGCCAGCAGCTTGTCGACCTGGCCGAAAAGGTCGGTGCCGTCGAAGATGCCCATCGTCAGCAGGCTGTAGCCGAAGTCGTTGCGGATGACGCCGGTCTGGTCGATCAGAAACAGGTGCGGGATCTCGACCTTGGGATTCTCCGGAGTGGCCATCATGTAGGAGGACGACGCCTGGCCGCAATCGAACAGAATCGGGTAGCTGATGCCATGCTCGCGCAGGAACTGGCCCACGGTCTGGATCGTATCGGGCGGGTTGGCGATGGCCAGCACCTGCACGCGCCCGGCGTACTTCTTGGTGACCTCCTCCAGCGTGCCGGCGAATTTCATACAGTGCGGGCACTTGGTATTCATGATCTCTAGCAAAACAACCTTGCCCCGATAGTCGGCCAGATCGTGCTGCTTGATGTTGATGTCGGGCAGGGAAAAACCCGGCGCGCGCCGGTTCGACAGCTCGCCGGAAGCCCAGGCCGGCGCCAGGCAGAGCAGGAACACCAACAAAGATTTGCGCATGAAAATTACGATAGCAGAATGAGGCCGGTTTTGGGCGTTGCCGCTCGCTTCCGAGCCGCGGCCCGAAAGGGAGCGGACGCTGGCGAGCCACAAGCCACAGGCCGCGGGTTATAATCGAGAAGTCATAATCGAGACGCCATGCGCCAAACCCTTCACACGGTTTGCTCTCACGATTGCCCCGACGCCTGCGCCATCCAGGTGGAAGTGGAGAATGGGCGCGCCGTGAAGATCCGCGGCGACGCTGATCATCCCGTGACGCGCGGCTTTTTGTGCGGCAAAGTGGCGCGCTACCTGGAGCGCGTCTATTCGCCCGAGCGGCTGCTGTATCCGATGCGGCGCGTCGGGGCAAAGGGCGAAGGGCGCTTCGAGCGGATCACTTGGGACGAGGCGCTCGGCGCCATCGCCCGGCGTCTCGCTGCCATCGCCGCCGAGTTCGGTCCTGAATCGATTCTGCCTTACAGCTACGGCGGCACGATGGGCTACCTGAACGGCGCCAGCATGGACCGCCGGTTCTTTCATCGCCTCGGCGCGTCGCTGCTGGCGCGCACGATCTGCTCGGAGGCCGGCGCCGTCGGTCTCGCCTCCACCCAGGGCGTGCGCGTGGGCACCGAGCCGGAGCAGTTCCGCCACGCCAGGCTGATCCTGGCCTGGGGCGCCAACATCCTCGGCACCAACGTCCACCTGTGGCCGTTCATCGTGGAGGCGCGGCGCAACGGCGCCAAGTTTTACGTCATCGACCCCCACCTCAACCGCACCGGGCGTCAAGCCGACTGGCACCTCCCCATCGCTCCCGGCACCGACACCGCGCTCGCCCTCGGCATGATGCACGTGATTATCGGCGAGGGCCTCTGCGACGCCGGCTATGTCGCGCGCTACACGCTGGGGTTCGACGAGCTGCGCGAGCGGGTGAAGCAGTATCCGCCGCAGGAGGTCGCGGGGCTTACCGGCCTCGCCGCCGATGACATCGTGCGCCTCGCGCGCGAGTACGCCACCGTTCGCCCGGCGGCCATTCGGCTGAATTACGGCCTCCAGCGCAGTGAGCGCGGCGGCATGGCCGTGCGCACCATCGCCATGCTGCCGGCGATCACCGGCTCGTGGCGCGAGGTCGGCGGCGGCCTGCAGCTTTCCACCAGCCACGCCTTCCGGCTGCGCCGCGACAAGCTCGAGATGGCCGAGCTGTGCCGGCAATCGCCGCTCGGCCGCGCGCCGCGGACCATCAACATGGTCGAGCTGGGCAAGGCGCTGCTCGATCTCGATTCGCCGCCGGTGAAGGCGCTGTTCGTCTACAACGCGAATCCAGCGACGGTCTGCCCCGACCAGAACCGCGTGCTGCGCGGCCTGGCGCGTGAGGACCTATTCACCGTGGTGAGCGAGCAGTTCCAGACCGACACCGCCGACTACGCCGACATTCTGCTGCCGGCCACCACATTCCTCGAGCACACCGACCTTTACTTTGCCTATGGGCACTACCATCTCCAGCTTGCGCGGCCGGCCATCGCGCCGCTCGGCGAGGCGCTGCCCAACGTCGAGCTGTTCCGGCGCTTGGCGCAGCGCATGGGCTTCACCGACCCGTGCTTCGACGATAGCGACGACGACATGATCCGGGCGGCCCTCAGCTCCGAGCATCGCTGGGTGAAGGGCATCACGCTCGAGGATCTCGAGCGCGAGCACTCCGTGCGCCTGAACGTCTCGCCGCCGGGCGAGCCGTTCCTGCCGTTCGCCGAAGGCGGCTTCGAGACGCCTTCCGGCAAGTGTGAACTGCGCGCCCACTCGCTCACGGCGCTGGGCCTTGATCCCGTGCCCGCCTACACGCCGCCGGTCGAGTCGCGGCTGGGCGACCGGGCGTTGCGGAAGAAATATCCGCTGGAGCTGGTGTCCCCCAAGTGCGCCGATCGCGTGAACTCCTCGTTCGGGAATCTTCCCTATGGTATTGGCAATGACGGCCGGCTCGAGATTCATCCCCGGGACGCCGTGCCGCGCGGCATCGCCGACGGCGATCTGGTCCGGGTGTTCAACGATCGCGGAAGCTGCCGGCTGATTGCGGCGGTCGGCCCCACGGTCGCGACCGGCGCCGTGTGCGCCGAGGCGTCGCCCTGGAACAAGCGCTCGCGCGACCACCGCAACGTCAACGCCCTGACCTCCGAGCGCCTCACCGACATGGGCAGCGGCCCAACCTTCTACAGCACGCTGGTCGAGGTCGAGCGCGCCGGAGATTAGCGCCAGAAGGCACTGCCCAGGTGGGGTGATGCCGGGCTTAGGCTGCCACCTCAATCGTTGCGAAGAAATCCACCTGCCGCGGCGTGCGCATCGGAGCGACCACGCGGTGTCTTGGCTGGGGAGGTCTCAGGCCGTCTTCACGCATACCGCGAATATGCAGCTCAACTGCTCTTTCGATTCGGCTAAGAGCTTGATCAATCGTTTTCCCTGTCGCCACGCAGCCGGGCAGATCCGGAACTGACGCCCCCCAATCGCTGTTTGGATCCTTGTTAATGCGAACCAAGTACTGGAGTTTCCTCATCGTCTCCCTCGCTTGAGTCCCGCCTGCCGCATCACGGAGGCGAGCGGCGACCGCTCACGGTCACACGACCCGGCTTCTGGGGTGTTTGAACTGCCGGTGGCTGCCCTTTCATCACTACCAAGCGCCACCCATCCTGCTCGAGGAGGCGGATGACTTCGCGAACCTTCACGATGCCTCCACATCAGAGTACCAGGACCGATCACCGCACAGGTAGCCGCGCCTTTACGCTGGGTCTGCAACAGCCCGCGTCGTGCGCGATCCCTCCGCTGCGGCGCCCTCTCGCTTTGCAGCGGGGCCTACCGGAGCGCGAGGGTGACCGTGTTGCTTGTGTGCTCGACGGTGCGGATGGTCACGGGTGTCGATGGGCCGGCCGGCATTCCGGTTGGGACTTGGACGTTCACTTGATCCAAACCTACAAAGCCTGGAGCAGAGCCGGCGAATGACACTGAAGTCTCACGCCCGCCGATCCACACCTGGGGCGTAATCAGGGCGACATCCACGTTCCCGGATCGAACCTTAGCCCCCAGGCCGGTAGCGAAAAGCGAGACGTATTCTCCCGCGCTCGCCGGGTTGGCCGAGTTGACCAGCGCGTACGTGGAGGAGAGCGGCAGCCGGACCGGTCCCGGAGCCGTCCAGCGAGAAGAGTGCCGGCGCTGCGGGGCTCATCATGACGCGCCGTGAATGCGTGCCCTTGGAGTTGCTCACTGTGATGGTGACCGCCCCCGTCAGGTTGCCTGGAAGATAGGCGTTGATCTGTTGGTCGCTGGCGTACAGCAGCCCAAGTGCCTGAGAGTTTGCCAGGACCGTAGTGTCTGCCAGCCGGGTCGGCAGGGGAAGCGACTGGGCCTGGCCGGAACTCGCGGCCAAGCCGCCTCCGAACAGGGAGATCAGAGAACCAGGAGCCAGGGTGAGAGTGTCGCCCACGCCAGCCGCCGGTTGCACTCTGGATATCACGGGAAGGAATTTCCCCAGGACAGCGACGAACCGGGCGGGCTGGATTTTGGCCGAGAGTTGGTACCACTGCCCGCGCAGGAGGTCCAGCAGGTTGTACGGTTGGAACCGGGAGGGGACGTATTCGCTGTAAAAGACGGTGCTGTCCGGGCCCTGGATCAACTGGGCGAGTGTTGAGGTTCCGGTGCTGACCTGCACTTGAGAAATATCCGTGAAAGAGAGGTCTGACGCGTCCTTGTATTCGGCGTAGATACCGCCGTTTGAGCTCAAAAGAGGGATCGTGAAGGGTGATGCCCCTGTGCTCTGCCATTCGTTGCTGCCGGAAAGGAAGGACCGAGCGATCCGCGAGGTGAGGTGAGCTGGTGAGTCGACGCCCGCAATCAGCTCGTTTGTGGAGCATGCTAAGGAGGCCGCGGCTGACGTGTGGCAGTAAGGTACAACCCGAGTGTTGACGACAGAACTAAAGAAACTGCGGGGATTGAAGAGAAGGGACGCACTCATCATAGAGACGATTCCATCGCCCTTACCCTCGCTTCCTCCGTTTCCGATCACCGCTATGGTATCGACCTCTCGCAGGTCGTCGAAGCCTTGGTTCCATGTAGCGAGGTCCCAGAGAAATTGGCTTCCCAACCTCATTGAAGGAAGCTGATTCCCCGCCCCAAACACGTCAGTAGCACTTGCCCAACCGCTGCCGAAGTTCGGGCAGGCAACGAGCACGAGCTTGCGCACTTTGGGATCGGGCGGTGGAAGGAAGACGCCGGGGGCCCGCTGCTTTCCTGATAGGTAGCATCGCGCGATCAGGCCGCCCATGCTGTGGGTGATCAGGTCGACCTGCGAAACTGGGGAGCCGTCGGTATAACGCCAGTTCTGAATGAACATCCCCAGGTTGTTGCCCAGGTCCTCGACTGGAGGCGCCGCTCCACCGCCGAGCGTGCAGCTATCCAGAAAAAAGACGAAGCGGCCGTCCGCCTGTAGGTACTGCTGTAGCAGACCGAAGGTCTGCGAAGAGTCCCGGTCCGGCGAGCATGTTCCGGGCAGACTGAGAAACTGATACCCGTTCAGCAGGATTACCGGCGGCGGGCCCGTCTGACGCGCGGGCGGGAGCGGATCGACGGTAACCTCAATACTGCCAGTGCGCTCCTGCCCCGCCGCATCGGCGACTGAGAATGCGACCGAGTAGCGGCCCGGCGGGAGCGTCGGTGGTACCTCGATGAATAGGCCGGCTTGGTCCTTCCCCACGAGGATCGCAGAGGCGCTGTGGACGCGAGTTGAGGTGCGGAGAAACGCTTGGCTCTCGGCCGGAAGGGGCACGTCCGCGGACGCGCCAGCCGCCGCCCGAATGCGATGTTTGCTGATGAGAAGCTGCTTCGCCGCTGCGGCGGGCAAGAGAACCGTGGCCAGGAGCAGCGTGAGGAGCGCCCGTGCCATGTTAGTCTTCTACAGATCCGCGATTGATCCAGATAGATTGTATCACGACACATTCCACGCGTCCGCGGCCGCCTCCCACGGAACAGTCGCAAGCCGTCGTCGAGCGGGGTTCCGCGCGTTTCACTTCGCCGCGACTTCCACCTGGCTCAGGCTGCGGGCGTAGGCGGCCACTCCGTTATACAGGGCTTCGGCAATCTTCTGGCGGTAGGCGGGGGTTTTCAGGAGCCGCTCGTCGCGGGGGTTGCTGAGGAAGCTGATTTCGGCGAGCACGGAAGGCATGTGCGCGCCGATCAGCACCACAAACGGAGCTTTGCGCACGCCACGGTTGCGCAGCGTCGTATTGTTGCGCGAAACCGCCGTGTAAAGCGACCGCTGCACCTGCGCGGCGAACTCCCGCGACTCCGAGATTTTTTCGGTGAGCGCGATTCTCGACACCACGTCCTGCAGATCGTGAATCGACTTTTGCGACGCCGCGTTTTCCCGCGCCGCCACTTCCTGCGCCTCCCGGTCGGCGGTCAGGTTCAGGTAATAGGTTTCGATGCCGCGCACGCCGCGCAGGGACGAAGAGTTGGCGTGGATGGAAATGAACAGATCAGCCTGCTTTTCGTTGGCTAGGGCCGTGCGCTGCTCGAGCGGAATGAAGGTGTCGTCGCTGCGCGTGTAAACCACGTCGCTGCCGATGCGGTCGCGGATCAGCTCGCCCAGGCGCGTGGCAACGTCGAGGGTCAGGTCCTTTTCCATCAGCCCCGTAGGACCGATAGTGCCCGTGTCGTGGCCGCCGTGGCCGGCGTCGATCACCACGCGAGCGATCTTGAGGCCGAGCACGCGGATCAGGTCGCGCTCGCCGCGGCTGGTGGGCCGCGCGGCTTTGGGCGTGGCGGCCGGCGTCGCCGCTTTGGCAGTCTCGACGGCTCCTGCTGACGCGGACAGCTTCGGCGGCCCCGCCGCCGGGTTCGCCGCGGGCCCATGCGGCGTGTCGGTCTTGGCGAGCGCCGGCGCGGGCGGCAGCTCCGGCAGCTTGGCTACGACCGTGGCGGCAAGCGCGGGCTTCAAAACCGCGATCCTGGGCGGAGCGGCGGCCGCCATAGTATGGGGCCCCGGCGTCGTGGGACTCGCCGGCAAAAGCACAAACGGCCGGGAAGCCGGCGCGGGCGGCGTTGCCGCGGCGGCGGGCGGGGCCGCAGAAGCCAGGCCGGGCTTCGCCTCCGCCTCCCGCAGTTCCAGCACCACGCGCGGCGGGTTCGACAGCGTCGAGATGCGGTGCTCGGCCTCCGCGTTCAAGTCCACCACCACGCGCGTTGCGCCGCTCTGCGTCTGCGCCAGCCGGATCCGCTTCACCAGATCATCGCCCACCTGGATCGTCTTGTTCTTCAGCTCGGGGCTGAGCCGCGTGTCGGCCAGGTCGAAATAAACGCGGCTGGGGTCGGTGAGGCGTTCGCTGTGGACGGTCGGTTCCGCCTCCAGGCTGACGACGATGCGGGTCAGGCCCGGAAACGACCAGTGCCGCACGCCGGTCACCTCCGGAGGGCTGCCGCTGCCCGGCGCCTCGCTGGGCAGCGTTGCGTCTGTAGCGGGGCTCGCGACCGCCGCGCTCACCGGTGTCTCTGCCGGCGGAGGGGAGCCCGCGGGCCGCCCGAGTTCCTCAAGTTTCTCGCGCGCCTGCTTCGAGAAATGGCTGTAAGGGTACTCGCGAATCAGGAACTGATAGGCGTCGATCGCCCGGTCGCGGTAGGGGTCCGCTCCGAAGCGCCGGCTCATCTCTTCGTAGATCTCGGCGGCCGCGAACAGGCTGTCGTCCGCCCTCGAGCTGCGCGGGGTCGTCAGATAAACCCGCCGGAACGTCCGGACGACTTTCTCGTAGGCGGCGGGGTCCTGCTGGTCCGGCGGCAAGCTCTCCAGGTCGAGCCGCGCCGTGGTCGCCTCTTCATAATACTTACGAGCCAGCTCGTATTTGGCGGCCGAATCGGCCAGCACGGGCGAGACGGCCAGCAGCAGCGCCAGGGCAGTTCCCGGCCACAAGGAAAAACCATCCCGGCCGGGATGTGCCAGCTTCCGCATAGCAGCCTATTGCGATTCCGTCGTGAAGTGCGTTACCCCGGCGTCATCCACCGTCTCGATGATGCGCGGCCCTTCCAGCTTCTTGGGGGCCGGGGCGGGGGTCAAAGGCTCCGCCGTCCGGAACCGCTGCCACAGCCGGTTCACGCGCCGGAGGTACTGCTGCGTCTCCCAGTAAGGCGGCACGCCGCCGAAGCGGCCGACCGCTCCTTCGCCCGCGTTGTAAGCGGCCAGCGAGAGCGCCGACTGCTGCGGCTCCTTGCGGTACAGGTCCAGCAGGTAGCGCAGGTAGCGCACGCCCCCGTCCAGATTCTGGGCCGGGCTGAAGACGTTCGCCACCCCGAACCGCCGCGCCGTTTGCGGCCTCAGTTGCATCAGCCCCAGCGCGCCCTTGGGGGAAACCGCCCGCGGGTTGTAGTTGCTTTCCGCCTGGATCACGGCGCGGATAAAGCTGGGCTCGATCTGGTAGCGCCCGGCGACCTGCTCGACCAACCGGTCAAAGGACCGCGCCGGGACGACATTGTAAGTCGCCGCCTTTGTCTGTGCAGGCAAAGCCGGGCTGACCTCCCGCTCCTCGATCACCCGCTCTTTCACGGGCGCTTCCGTCCGTGTGGCCACCGTCACCGGCTGGGGCGAAACGACTTTGGGAGAAACGGCGCGCGTGGAGCGCCGGGCCGGCACCCGAACCAGTTTGCCCGTGCGGGCATCCACCGCCACCGTATAAATCTGGCGGCTCGTATCCCGGGGCACACTCCCGTCGCTTGCCCATAGCAGCGCACCCATCGCCAAGGACACACCTAGCCCTCGCAGCCAGTGCATGAGTAAACAATATAGCAGATTTTGTTTCCGACAGCAATCGTCGTGTCTGCAAGCCCCTATTTTTGAATGAATTAGGAGCGGGCGGGGGTGTGCTTTTCTGCGCCTATAATGTCGGCCGTGAAGGCCTCGATGGTGGCCCCCCGTTTCCAGGCGTCAAAAGGAAGGCCCGCCTTGCGGCAGGTTTCGCTCAAGAAACGCGCCGCGTCCCAGTTGTGTTCCAAAGCCACTTGCGGCAGCAGGATGCCGCGGTGGATTCCCCGCCGCGCCAGCAGCCCATGCACGCCGGGGATGACTTGGTCCGGCTCGATGGGGAAAAAGTCCGAAAGCACCGAGATCTCAATCTCCAGCTCCCGGACCTCCTCGGGCGAGACGGGATCGAAACGCGCGTCATCGCGCGCCGCCGCTTGGGCCATCTCCGGCACCAGTTGTCGCAGAGGCGTGTCGAAGCCGATGTGGCCCACGCACCCGCGCAGCCGGCCTTGCTTGTGGAGGCTCACAAAAGCGGCGCGGGGGCGTTCGAGTTCGCTCGCATCGGTGGGAGGCAGATCGGGAGGCGCCTGCGGCGCCTGAAACGGCTCGCCCCACCCGGCGGCTTCCACCGCCGCGCGCGCCATCTCGAGCAGCCAGCGCCGGGCGGCGCTACTGAGCGGCAACATTTTTTCGCTGCTTCCGCAGAAGCAGCAATCGCTCGCGGCGGCGCCGCCGCACCTTGAAACGGGCATCCACGCGGCGCCAGAATTTCTGGAAATAATCGACCGCCGAAACCAGCGCGAAAACCACCACCAGCCACACCGCCACCAGACCCGCCTTCAGGAACAGCGCGGAGTGCGCGCCAACCAGCAGCAGCGAAACCGCCACCACCTGCATCACCATCTTCGTCTTGCCGAGGTCGCTCGCCCGGATCGTGTAGCCCTCCGCCGCGGCGATGCTGCGCAGCCCCGAAACGGCGAATTCGCGGCCCACGATCACGACCACCATCCAAGCCGGCACCAGACCCAGCTCCACCAGCGAAATGAACATCGCCGAGATCAGCAGCTTGTCGGCGACCGGATCGAGCAGCGTCCCCAGCGTGCTGATCTGCCGGCGCCGGCGGGCGATGATCCCGTCCACCAGGTCGGTGAGCGCGGCCACCCAGAAAATCGGCAGCGCCAGCCACTCTTTGCTGATATCCATCCACGGCGTTTCCAGGTGGACCTGCTTGCCCAGCAGCACGGTCAACAGCAGGGGAACGAAGAAGATCCTGAGCAGCGTCAGGGCATTGGGAAGCGTCATATTCCCTGCGGGATGCCTTTAGCCGCCGCGGCGGTCGAGCCCCGCCGAACGCGCGAGAAGAGCGGCTGCTTCCTCAATATACTCGACCGGCAGGGAAAACGCAAAAGAAGATCACCGCAGGCCGGTCGGGCCATGCCGGCCGCGTGCTTCTCGGCGGGTGCCGGGCAAGTGGAAGCCCTTGCTGTTCCGCGCCGGCCCTCCCCGGGCGGGCCTTCTGAATCCGCGGAAACAACGAGGGAAATTCTGCCGGCCCGGCGCTTGGCGCTTCTTCGTTTGCGCTAAGCTAGTGGTTTGCTCAAACCGCTCCCGGACGGGCCCCGCGGGCACCCCAGAGGGCACCCCGGCTCGGAAATCCTCACATGAAAGTTTACGAAGGCAAAGACATTCGTAATATCGGCGTGGTTGGACACGGCGACTGCGGCAAGACCAGCCTGGTGGCCGGTTTTCTCTTCACCGGCGGCGCCACCAGCCGCCTGACGCGGGTCGATGAAGGCAACACGATCACCGACTTCGACGAGGAGGAGCAGGCCCGCAAAATCTCCATTTCCTCGGCGCTCGCCTGCCTGGAATGGGGCAAATCGAAGCTCAACCTGATCGACACGCCCGGCTACAACATCTTCATCCACGACGCCAAGACCGCCCTGATCGCCGCCGACGCGGCCCTGGTGGTGGTGGACTCCGTGGCCGGCGTCGAGGTGCAGACCGAAAAGGTCTGGGCCTACGCCGACGAGTTTCGCCTCCCCCGCGCGATCGTCGTGAACAAGCTCGACCGCGAGCGCGCCAGCTTCGAGCGCGCTCTCGCCAGCATCCAGGAAATTTTTGGCCGCACCGCCGTTCCCGTGCAACTGCCCATCGGCGAGGAGCGCGAGTTCCGCGGCGTCATCGACTTGGTGGCGATGAAGGCCTATACCTATCAGCCCGATGGTAATGGCAAGGGAACGGAGGCGGGCATCCCCGCCGCCCTGGCCGACGCTGCGCAGAAGGCCCACGAAGCGCTGATCGAGATGGTCGCCGAGGGCAACGACGCGCTGATGGAGGAGTACTTCGACAAGGGGGCGCTCGCTCCGGACCACCTCGTCGCCGGCCTGCGCGAGGCCGTCCGCGAGCGCCGCCTGGCGCCGATCCTGTGCGCCTCGGGGCTCCACAACGTGGGCTCCGATCTCCTGCTGAACTTTCTCGAAGCTTACATGCCGTCGCCGGTGGATCGCGGCGTCGTCGAGGCCAAAGGCGCCGGCGGCGCGGAGACGGCGCGCAAAGTTTCCGACGCCGAGCCGCTTTCGCTGTTCGTTTTCAAGACGGTCGCCGACCCGTTCGCCGGCCGCGTCACTTACTTCAAGGTCTACTCCGGCGTGCTCAAAAACGACGCCAACGTGTACAACTACACCAGGAGCGCCGCCGAGCGGCTCTCGCACATCGGAGTGCTGTTCGGCAAGACCATCATGCCGGTCACGGAGATTCACGCCGGCGACATCGGCGCGGTCGCCAAGCTGAAGGAGACCCTCACCGGCGACTCGCTCGGCGACAAGGCCTCGCCCGTCCAGTATCCGGCCGTGGTGCTGCCGGTGCCGGCCATCGCTTATGCGCTCGAGCCGAAATCGCGCCAGGACGAAGACCGCATGAGCGCGGCCATCCACCGCATCCTCGAAGAAGACCAGTCGCTGCGCTTCTACCGCGACCCGCAGACCAAGGAGTTTCTGCTCGCAGGCAGCGGCCAGCAGCACATCGAGGTGATTGTCAGCCGGCTGAAGAAGCGCTATGGCGTGGAAGTGACGCTCAAGGCGCCGAAGATTCCCTACCGCGAGACGATTCGCGGCCGCGCCGACGTGCAGGGCCGGCACAAGAAACAGACCGGCGGCCACGGCCAGTTCGGCGACTGCAAGATCAAGATGGAGCCGCTCCCGAGGGGCGGCGCCTTCGAGTTCGTCAACGACATCTTCGGCGGAGCCATCCCCAAGACGTTCATCCCGGCGGTCGAGAAGGGCGTTTTGGAGGCCGCCGAGCGCGGGTACCTGGCCGGCTATCCGGTGGTCGATTTCCGGGTCGTGCTGTACGATGGGTCGTATCACGAGGTAGACTCCTCGGAAATGGCGTTCAAGCTGGCCGGACGCAAGGCCTTCCGGGCCGCCATGGAGCAGGCTAAGCCGGCGCTGCTCGAGCCCATCATGAACGTCGAGATCCACTCGCCCATGGAATATTCCGGCGACCTGATGGGCGACCTGAACAGCCGCCGCGGCCGCATCGCCGGCATGGACACCAAGGGCAACACGCAGATCATCAAGGCCCAGGTGCCCATGGCCGAGATGCTCAGCTACGCCAACGAGCTCACGTCGATGACGCAAGGCCGCGCGTCTTACACGATGGAGTTCTCGCACTACGATTTTGTTCCCGCCCCCATTGCCGACAAAGTGATCACCGCCGCCCGGGCCGCCCGCACCGGAGAAGAGGAAGAAGAGGAGTAACGCGGCGCTGCCCCCCGGCGCGGTCCTGCCGGGACCCCATCATCAGGACGAGGAGTAGGCTGTTCGGAGTATTGCGCTCCGGCCGCCGTCTGTCGATGATAGTTTCGGAGGAAGCCATGGGAACGATTCGTATCGCTGGAGTGTTGCTGGCCGCCGCCGCCCTGCTGCGGGCCGACGTCAAAACCGAAGAAAAAAGCCAGATGCACTTTGAGGGCATGATGGGCCGCATGATGGGGATGTTCGGCGGCAAGGCCATGCGCGAGGGCACTACGGATACCGTCGCGGTGAAGGGCAGCCGCAAGATGACCGTCAATGACACCACCGGCCGCATCGTCGACCTGGATGAAGAGAAAGTGTACGAGCTGGACGTGCGCGCGAAGACATATAAGGTGGAGACCTTCGACGAGCTGCGCCGCCGCATGCAGGAGGCGCAGGAGCGGGCCAGGCAGCAGTCCGGGAAGGCCCCGAAGACGGAACCGTCGAAGGCCGCCCCGCCCGAAAACAACATGCAGATCGACTTCGACCTGAAGGAGTCCGGCCAAAAGAAGAACATCAACGGCTACGATTGCCGCGAAGTGGTGATGACCGTCACCGTGCGCCAGAAAGACAAGACGCTCGAGCAGGGCGGTGGCATGGTGATGACTTCCCACGAGTGGCTCGGCCCGAAGATCGCAGCCATGAAGGAGATCGCCGATTTCGACCGCCGCTACGCCGAGAAAATGGCGATGCCTTCGCTGTTCGGCGGCTCGGCCGACCAGATGGCCATGGCCATGGCGATGTATCCCACGATGAAGGACGCCATCGGAAAATTCCAGGCCGAAAACGTCAACATGGACGGCACGCCTATCCTCACTACCATGACCATGGAGGCGGTGAAAAGCCCGGAGCAGATGGCCCAGGAACAGCAGCAGAAATCATCGCAGGACAGCGGCGGAGCGATGGACGTCACCTCCGTGCGTGGCATGCTGGGCGGCCTGGGCCGCCGCGCCGCCCGCAAGAAAATGGAGCAGCAGCAGGGCCCGCCGCAGCCGCGCGCGACCGTCTTCACCGTGGACCACGAGCTGGTGAAGGTGGCGGCCGGCGTGGCGGCGGCCGACGTGAGCGTTCCGGCCGGCTTTAAGCAGAAGTAATAGGTAGAGCCGAACGGCGCGGCCCGCGTCTCGGCGCC
>DASQHK010000367.1:0-5375 GCA_035632135.1 Bryobacterales bacterium | reverse complement strand
ATCGCCGCCGAACAGTTTGTAATAGAGGCCGTTCGGAGGGTACATGGTGTGCGCGTTGTGCACGGCGAGAAAGCCGCCGCCGTTTTCGACGAAGTCCCAGATGGCCTTTTGCTGCTCGTCGGTCATCCACGCCGTCTGCGGTTTGCCGTAGCCATCGGGCCAGTAGCGGCCGTTGCGGGCGATGATCAGCAGCGCGTAGCCGGCCAGAGTCTTTGCGTCGAGCAGTGAAGGATCTTCAATAAAGGTGACGGGAATGTTCTCTCGCACCAGGGCCGTGATCAGGCCGTCGCGCATCATGATGGGGCCATGGTAGACGTCGCCGATCAGGGCCAGGGCGCGCGGGCGTGCGGCGCTCGAGTAGACCGGGTCCACTTCGACCCCCGTGGTGGGTTTGGAGTGGGAGGTGACTTGCGCGGCCAGCGGCACGCACAGGAGAATACTCAGCAGGACTGATCTCATGGAATTTCGTCCTTCTTCAGGATAAGTACTTCATGTTTTTGAGGCCCCGTTTATTGACGTTCCGTGCATCTCGAGCCGCGTCCTGCTACTGATTGCGGCGTCTGCTAGAATGGTAGCAGCTCGTGTCGAGGCCGTGGTGGCTGGGTATTGTCACGGCTCGCAGAGTCTGGACATCCGAATGAAGCATCTGGTTTTCTTGGCTCTGGCGTCTCTTTGCGCTGGAGCGATTGCTTTTCCCGCCGAAGTGCAGCGGCCGAAGGCGGGTCCCGTTCCCATCCTGAAACTCGATCAGGTCAAGCCCGGCATGAAGGCCACGGCCTGGACCGTTTTTTCAGGCACGGAGCCGGAGGCCGTGCCGGTGGAGATCATCGGCGTGTTGAAGAATGTGTGGGGCCCTCGGCAGGACATCATCCTGGGCAAGATGGGCGGCAAAGCGCAGCGGACCAGCGTCGCCGCCGGCATGAGCGGCAGCCCGGTTTACTACGACGGCAAGCTGCTGGGCGCGGTGTCGCTGCGGCTCGGCGCGTTCACCCCCGACGCCATTTGCGGCATCACACCCATCGAGCTGATGCTCGAGATCAACCAATTCGACCAGGGCAGGCCGGCCGACGCCCACGTGCCAGGGCGCGCACCGGGCGCCGAGAAGGTCGCCCTCGAGCCGGGCCTGCCGGGATTGCTGCATCCGACAGCGAACCAGCTCTACCTCACGCCCATCGAGAGTCCGCTCACTTTCACCGGCTTCCACGACGGCGTGCTGCGCGATTTCGGAGAAGTGTTCGAGCAGATGGGCATGGTAGCGGTGCAGGGCGGCGGCTCGGCGGCGCTCTCCTCGCGGCCGGTGGCGGGCTCTTCCTCCGCGCTGCGGCCGGGCGACGCCATCTCAGGCGTGCTGGTCTCGGGCGATATGTCGATCTCGGTTTCCGGCACCGTCACTTATAACGACGGCAAGCGCGTGCTGGCTTTCGGCCACCCCATGTTCAACATGGGGCCGATCGAGATGCCCATGGCCGAGGCTG
The DNA here is from genome assembly GCA_035632135.1 of Bryobacterales bacterium. GTDB lineage: Bacteria > Acidobacteriota > Terriglobia > Bryobacterales > JACQDG01 > DASQHK01. The sequence continues at coordinate 3,900 of DASQHK010000367.1, read as the reverse complement.
AGGTCGTCCACGTGCTCGCTTCGAGCTTCACACCCACCAAGATCCTCAACTCGGGTGACGTGGTCGGCGCGCTGCGCCAGGACCGGCATTCGGGCATCATGGGCGTGCTGGGCGAGCAGGCGGCGACGATTCCGGTCGCTGTGCGGGTCCGCTCCTTCGCCGATGCGCACTCCGTCCGCGCCGAAAAAAGCTTCCGCTTCCAGGTCTTCCAGGACCAGAAGTGGACGCCGCAACTGATGATGTTCACGCTTTACAACTCGCTGTTCGGGCTCAATGATTTCGCCGACGAGAGCACCTTCCGGCTGAGCGGCAACATCCAGCTCGCCGGCCAGCGCAAGATTTCGCTCTCCACCATGCAGACCGCCGGCGATACGCCCATTCCCGCTCCCATGCTGCTGGCGGGCTGGTTTGGCGACAAGTTCAATCGCCTGTTCACCAACACGGTGAAGATGCCGCGCCTGAAGAGCGTGGACGTGAGCATCGACCTGCTGCCCGAGCGGCGCGTGGCGGTGATCGAGAACGCCTGGGCGGAGAAGACCGAGGTCTACGGCGGCGACGAGCTGACGGGCAAAGTGTTTCTGCGGCCCTACCGCGGGGCGCGCATCGAGAAGGACTTTCGCGTGAAGGTGCCGGCGGGAATTCCCAAGGGCCCGCTGCGGCTGCTGGTGAGCGACGCCGACACGCTCAACCGCCACAAGTATTACGCCGGCGGCGCCAACCGGCTGATGGACCTGCCGGAGACCGTCTCGCTGCTCAACCAGGAGCTGAGCAACAACCAGCTATATATATCACTGATGCAACCAACGATCACCGCCTATTACGACGACAAGACGCTGCCCAATGTGCCGTCCTCCGTGCTGAACGTGCTCCAGGCGGGCAAGGAGCCCAACCGGAGGCTCACGCTGGCTCAGGAGAGTCCCATCGAGCAGGCGGCGATTCCATTCGACTTCGTGGTCAGCGGCAGTTACACGCTCGACGTCACGGTAAAATAATGGAGTGGGCAGTGGCCGGCGGCCAGTGTCCTGCGGCCCAGTCATGAAAACTGCTCACCTAGCTTTTGCCTGTCTTTTTGTCCTGTGCGCTGCGGCCGAGACCACCCGCACGTGGGAGCAAACACGCTTCGAGGACTTTGAGAAGGGCGTGGCGCATCACGTTGCTTTGCGCAGCGACGGGCGGCTGGCGCTGGCGCCGCGCTTTGAGGAAATTTACGATGCGCCGCTCGCCTATCTCTGGGCGCTGGCGCGCGACAGCCGCGGCAATCTGTATGCCGGCGGCGGTCCCGGCGGCCGGGTATTCAAGATCCCGGCGAGCGGCGGCGACCCGCCCGCCACGGCCGGCAAAGCCGCCCCGTTTTTCGAAACGGAGGCCCTCGAAATTCATGCCCTGGCCGTTGACAAGCACGATAACGTCTACGCCGCTACCTCGCCCGACGCGAAGATCTACAAGATCGACCGCAACGGCCGCTCGTCGCTGTTCGTAGATCCCAAGGTCAAGTACGTGTGGGCCATGGCGTTCAACTCCCAGGGCGACCTGTTCCTGGCGACGGGCGACAAAGGCGAAATCTACCGCGTCACGCCGGCCGGCCGCGCCAGCCTGTTTTTCAAGACCGACGAGTCGCACATCCGCTCGCTCCTCATCGGCAAGAATGATGACTTGCTGATAGGCACCGATCCCAGCGGCCTGCTGATCCGCGTGCCGGCGTCGGGCGGCCACGGCTTTGTGCTGTACCAGTCGGCGAAGAAGGAGATCACGGCGCTGGCCCTGGGGCCGGACGGCGCGCTCTACGCCGCCGGCGTGGGCACGCGGTCGCGCACGGCGCCGCCGCTGCCGCCGGCGATGCCGGTCCCAACCGCCTCGCCGCTTCCCGGCGCGCTCGGCGGCCAGCGCCAGGCGCGCGTGGCGGTGGAGCCGCAGCCGCTGGCGCTTCCTTCCATGCTGCGCACCGGCGTGACCGGCGGCAGCGAGGTGTTTCGCATCGGCCCGGACGGCGAGCCGCACAAGCTGTGGAACTCGAACAACGACATCGTCTACACGCTCGGCTTTTCGGCGCAAGGCAAGCTGCTGATCGGCACCGGCAACGAGGGCCGCATTTTCGAGATTGAGTCCGACAACGTTTACTCGCTGCTGCTCAAGGCCGCTCCGGCGCAGATCACTTCGTTCTTGCAGGACTCGGGCGGCCGCGTTTACGCCGCCACCGGCAACGTAGGCAAGGTATACCGGCTCGGACCGGAGCTGGAGCCGAAAGGAACGTTCGACTCCGACGTTTTTGACGCCGGCATCTTCTCCCGCTGGGGCCGGCTGAGCTGGAAGGGAACGGTCCCGCCAGGGACGAGCGTGACGCTCTCGGCGCGCTCGGGCAACCTGGGCACGCCGGCCGAATACTGGAGCGGCTGGTCGAAGCCCATCGCCACGGAAGACGGCGCGCGCCTGGAAACGCCTGCAGCGCGCTTCGTGCAGTGGAGGGCGGTGCTCGAAGCGCACGGCAGCGAATCGCCGCTGCTGCACGAGGTCGACGTCGCTTATCAGCCTAAGAACGTTGCGCCGGCCATCACGGAAATGGAGATCACGCCGCCGAACTATAAGTTTGCCGATCAGCCGGCGGGGCTCGTTCCGAGCACCCAGAACCTTACGCTGCCGCCACTGGGCGGCAAGCCGCCAACGCCGACGGCAACCTTGACGCCATCGCCCGTGCGCTCCATGGTTAAGGCCAAGGGTTACCTGGGCGCGCGGTGGCTCGCGCAGGATGAGAACGGCGACGAGCTGGTCTACAAGGTCGAGATCCGCGGCGCCGGCGAGCAGGACTGGAAGCTGTTGCGCGAGAAAGTCGACCAGGCTTACCTGAGCTGGGATTCCACGGCTTTTGCCGACGGCCTTTACCAGCTTCGCATCACGGCGTCCGACGCGCCCTCGAACCCGAGCGGCGAGGCCCTGACGTGCAGCCGGGTCAGCGATGCCTTCGTAATGGACAACACGCCGCCGGCGATCACGACGCCCTCGGCGGCGCTCGAGAACGGCCGCATCCGCGTGCGCTTCCGGGCGAGCGACGCGCTCAGCGACATCGACAAGTCCGAGTACTCGCTCGACGGCGGCCCGTGGCGGCTGATGCTGCCGGTGACGCGCCTGTTCGATTCACGCCAGCTCGATTACGATTTCCTCACCGACGAAGCGAAGCCCGGCGAGCACACCGTGGCCATTCGCGTCTGGGACGACAACGACAACCAGGCGGCCGCCAAAGTGGTCGTGAAATAAGCCGGGACCGCCAGTGACTCCCGAGATCGCCCGCCGAGTCGAGCAACTACGTAGTAATACTATCTCGGGCGCGGTGGAGCTGGCTCTTATCGCCATCGACATCGCGCTCGACGCGCCGGACGAGTGGCCCGAGCTGGCGCGCGCCTTGCAGGGGATGCACGGGGCCATCGTGACGGTGGCCAACGTCGGGCGGCTGCTCGAAGCGGCCACGCCGCCCGATCTGGTCGCGCTGCGGCGCTCGCTCGCCGACGGCAACCGGCTGATCGCGGGTCACGTTGTGTCTCTGTTGCCGCGCGGCGCTCGCGTGGTGACCATCAGCCACAGCTCGACGGTGGAGGCGGCCTTGCTGGCGGCGCAGCCGTCGCAGATTTACGCGCTCGAGTCCCTGCTGGGCGGCGAAGGCCGCACGCTGGCGGCCAAGATCGGAGCGACCGTTGTTCCGGACGCGGCGATGGGCCGCATCGTGCCGTCGGCCGACTGCGCGCTCGTCGGCATCGACGCGTTCGACCGCGCCGGCGCCATTTTGCACAAGGTTGGCACGCTGCCGCTGGCGCTTTGCTGCGCCCATTTCCGCAAGGCGTTCTACGCCGCCGGCCACAGCTTCAAGCTGGCTCCCGTCGACACGGCCGCGCTTCTTGAAAATGCCGGGCC
>DASQHK010000366.1:0-5061 GCA_035632135.1 Bryobacterales bacterium | reverse complement strand
TGAGTTGCCTGCCGGGGTGGAGATGGTGATGCCCGGGGACAACATCAAGATGACGATCGAGCTGATCAGTCCGATTGCGATGGACCAGGGGTTGAGGTTTGCGATCCGCGAGGGCGGCAAGACCGTCGGCGCCGGCGTCGTCGCGAAGATCCTGAAGTAGGAAGGAGTGACTCGATTCCCAGCGAGCCTCTCCGGCTTGCCCAGCGGGCGAAAACCACGTTTTTCGCCCGCCCTCGATGAGGAGTGATGAGGTTAGTCCGCTGAAATCGCCGCAGGCGATTTCAGCCAGTAGACACAGGCCAGTAGCTCAATTGGCAGAGCGGCGGTCTCCAAAACCGCAGGTTGGGGGTTCGATTCCCTCCTGGCCTGCCACGGATTGAAATGACAGACGACAGCAAAATTCAGGGCGCGGGTGCCGCAGACAAGGCCAAGCTCTACGCAGCCATTGGGCTCGCGCTCGCCGGCGTCGCGGGCTTCTACGTCCTCGCCAGCCAGCCCAGCTGGATGCGCTGGCTGGCAGTGGTCGCCGGCCTGGTGCTCGGCGCGCTGGTGATCGCGTTCTCGAGTTATGGCGCAGCCTTTCGCGAGTTCGTGACGCTGGCCCGCGTCGAGCTGCGCAAGATCGTCTGGCCGAACCGCAACGAGACCGGCATGACGACGCTGGTGGTGTTCGTGTTCGTGATCGTGTTCGGAGTGTTTTTCTGGCTGCTCGACCTCGTGCTCGCGTGGGCGACGAAGACGCTGACGGGGCAGGGAGGTTGATGGTGGCGCTCAGATGGTACGTGGTGCATGCCTACTCGAACTTCGAGCACCGGGTCGCGGAGTCGCTCAAGGAGCGCATCCAGCGTGCCGGCCTGAACGATCAGTTCGGCGAGATCCTGGTCCCGACCGAGGAAGTGGTCGAGATGCGCGACGGCCAGAAGAGAAAGAGCGAGCGCAAGTTCTATCCCGGGTACGTGCTGGTGCAGATGGAGATGAACGAGGACACCTGGCACCTGGTGCGCGATGTGCCCAAGGTGCTCGGCTTCATCGGCGGCACGCCCGAGAGACCGGCGGCGATCACCGACAAGGAGGCGAACCAGATCCTGCGCCGCGTGGAAGAGGGCGTGGACAAGCCGCGGCCGAAGGTGCTGTTCGAGCCGGGCGAGGTGGTGCGCGTCGTCGACGGTCCGTTCAACGACTTCAACGGTGTCGTCGAGTCGGTTTCGTACGAGAAGAATCGCCTGCAGGTGGCAGTGCAGATTCTGGGGCGTTCGACGCCAGTGGAGCTGGATTTCTCACAGGTCGAGAAGGCCTGAGTTTTATGTGGTCGCGGCGAGAGCCGCGTGTTCTTCAACCTTGATTCCTTATTTAAGGGAGCCGTAAAGGCGCCGGAACCTTAAGGAGAGGTAGCGATGGCAAAGAAAGTACAGGGCTATATCAAGCTGCAGGTGCCGGCAGGCTCTGCCAACCCCTCGCCGCCGATCGGGCCGGCGCTGGGTCAGCAGGGCGTGAACATCATGGAGTTCTGCAAGCAGTTCAACGCGCAGACCCAGAAGACGGAGAAGGGCCTGCCGATTCCCGTGGTGATCACGGTGTATTCGGACCGCAGCTTCACCTTCGTGATGAAGACGCCGCCGGCGGCGGTGCTGATTGCCAAGGCCATCGGCATTGAAAAAGGCAGCGGCACCCCCAACACCAGCAAGGTGGGGAAGATCACCCGCAAGCAGCTCGAAGAGATCGCCAGGATGAAGCAGCCGGACCTGACGGCGGCCGATCTCGACGCCGCGGTGCGCACCATTGCGGGCAGCGCCCGCAGCATGGGCGTCGAAGTCGAAGGAGTGAAATAGCCATGGCCGTCGCCAAGAGAGTGAAGGCCTGGGCGTCCAAGATCACCCCCGGCAAGGCGTATCCGGTCGAGGAGGCACTCAAGCTGGTGAAGGAGTTCGCCACCGCCAAGTTCTCCGAGACCGTGGACGTGTCGGTGAACCTCGGCATCGATGCCAGCAAGTCCGACCAGCAGGTTCGCGGCTCGACCGTGATGCCGCACGGCACCGGCAAGACGGTGCGGGTCGCGGTGTTCACCTCGGGCAAGAACCAGGATGCGGCCAGGGCGGCCGGCGCCGACATCGTCGGCCTCGAGGATCTGGCTGCCCAGGTCAAGGCGGGCGAGATCAATTTCGATCGCGTCATCGCCTCGCCGGATGCGATGCGCATCGTCGGCCAGCTGGGTCAGATCCTGGGTCCGCGCGGACTGATGCCGAACCCCAAGGTCGGCACGGTGACGCCGGACGTCGCCACGGCGGTGAAGAACGCCAAGGCCGGACAGGTGACCTATCGCGTGGACAAGGCCGGCATCGTTCACTGCTCGATCGGCAAGGCGAATTTCGAGCTGAACGCGCTGAAGGAAAACCTTCATGCGCTGATCGCGGACCTGCAGAAGGCGAAACCCGCCTCCTCCAAGGGCATGTACTTAAAGCGCGTGACGGTCTCATCGACCATGGGACCGGGCGTGCGCGTCGATTCCGGGAGTATTTGATTTTGATTGATGTACGGGGTTGCGCCGGCGGCGCAACCCCGTTGAACCCCGCGCGATAGCGCGTGGCAATTTTTGGTGCGGGCCGGCGTCTGACAAGTGCCGGCCATCATCGAAGACCGCAGGCGAGGGAATCGGCCCTCTTAATGGACCGCCTGCGCAGATGGTGAACCGCTGATCGCATCGAGGATGACTCCTCGGGATGCGTGAGGGTCACCGTCGACAAGGGTGAAGCGGCGCCAGGGATGCGCGGCTTCGTGGTGATCTTCAGGCGATGAGGAGTAATGAATGGCACTCAACCTGGAAGACAAGAAGGCGCTCGTTGCGGAAGTGGCCGCTGTGGCAGCAAAAGCCCAGTCGGTCGTGGCCGCCGAGTACCGCGGGCTGACGGTCGGACAGATGACCGAGCTGCGGGCCAAGGCCAGAAAGCAGGGCGTGTACATGCGTGTGGTCAAGAACACGCTGGCGCGCAAGGCACTGGCCGGGACCGCGTTCGAGACTGTGGGACCGAAGCTCAAGGGGCCTCTGGTGCTCGCTTTTTCGAAGGACGATCCGGGCGCGGCTGCGCGCGTGGTGAAGGACTTCGCCAAGGGGCACGAGAAGCTCGTGGCGACCCTCGTGTCGCTCGGCGGGCAGGTGCTGCCCGGCGGCGATATCGACAAGGTGGCGAGTTTACCGACGCGCGATCAGGCGCTGGCGATGCTGCTCGGCGTGCTCAAGGCACCCGTGACCAGGCTCGTCGGCACCCTGGCAGCGCCGGCATCGAAGCTCGCACGCACCGTCGCCGCGGTTCGCGACCAGAAACAGGCCGCGGGCGCTTAACTGCTCTCAACCATTTTTTCCGGAGACTCAGATGGCTGCTAACAAAGACGAAATCCTCGATGCAATTTCCAAGATGACTCTTCTCGAGGTCATGGAGCTCGTGTCCGACATGGAGAAGAAGTTCGGCGTCACCGCCGCTGCCCCGGTCGCGGTCGCAGCAAGCCCGGGTGCGGGCGCTGCCGCGGCTGCTCCTGCCGAGGAGAAGACGGAGTTCACCGTCACCCTCAAGGAGTACCCGGCAGACAAGAAGGTGACGGTGATCAAGGTGATCCGTGAGATCACCGGCCTGGGGCTGAAGGAAGCCAAGGACCTGGTCGAGGGTGCGCCCTCGACGGTCAAGGAAGCCGTTTCCAAGGCCGATTCCGAAACGATGAAGAAGAAGCTCGAGGAAGCCGGCGCGAAGGTGGAGGTCAAGTAAGCCTCCCTGCGCCGCACGCATCTGCCGGGTCGCGCCGCAGCGCGCGACCCGGCAGATGTAATTGATCTGACGATGCCCGAGAGATTTTCGATGGCCGGAGCCGTGACGCCGCCCCGGCCGAACCTGAGGTGAACACTCGATGGCTTATTCCTTCACCGAGAAGAAGCGTATCCGCAAGAACTTCGGCAAGCAGGCGAGCATTCTCGATACGCCGTACCTGCTCGCCATCCAGCTCGACTCCTACCGGACTTTTCTGCAGACGGACAAGCCCGAGGAGGCGCGCGAGCGGATCGGACTGCACGCCGCCTTCCAGAGCGTGTTCCCGATCTCGAGCTATTCGGGTAACGCTTCCCTCGAGTACGTCTCCTACCGGCTCGGCGAGCCGGTGTTCGACGTCAAGGAATGCCAGCTGCGCGGTCTCACCTATGCGGCACCGCTGCGCGTCAAGGTGCGCCTCATCGTGCTGGATAAGGAAGCCGCCGGCGCCAAGAAGCCGGTGAAGGACGTGCGCGAGCAGGAGGTGTACCTCGGCGAGCTGCCGCTCATGACCGACAACGGCACCTTCGTCATCAACGGTACCGAGCGCGTCATCGTCTCGCAGCTGCACCGCTCGCCGGGCGTGTTCTTCGATCACGACCGCGGCAAGACCCATTCCTCCGGGAAGCTGCTGTTCTCGGCGCGCATCATTCCCTACCGCGGCTCGTGGCTCGACTTCGAGTTCGACCCCAAGGATTGCGTGTTCGCGCGCATCGACCGGCGGCGCAAGCTCCCGGTCACGATCATTCTGCGCGCGCTCGGCATGAACGAGTCCGAGATCCTCGCGACCTTCTTCGAGACCAACACCTTCTATCTCAGCCGGGACGAGGCGGCGCTGCAGCTGGTGCCGCAGCGGCTGCGCGGCGAGACCGCGACCTTCGAGATCCGCATCGGCGAGCAGGTGATAGTCGAGGAGGGGCGGCGCATCACCGCCCGCCACGTGCGCCAGCTCGAGGACGCCAAGGTCACCCGCTTGCGCGTGCCGCGCGAGTACGTCTACGGCAAGATCCTCGCCCACGACGTCGTCAATACCGACACCGGCGAGATCCTCGCCAAGGCGAACGAGGTGCTGACCGCGGCCTCGGTCGAGAAGCTCATCGAGGCCGGCATCGGCCAGGTCAACACGCTTTACGTGAACGACCTCGATCGCGGCCCGTACATCTCCGACACGCTGCGCATCGATCCCACCAAGACGCGCCTCGAGGCGCTGGTGGAGATCTACCGCATGATGCGCCCGGGCGAGCCGCCCACCAAGGATGCGGCCGAGAAC
>DASQHK010000365.1:0-16438 GCA_035632135.1 Bryobacterales bacterium | reverse complement strand
GCTGCTGACGCTGCGCGACGCGGCGCGGGTGCCGGGCCGCAAAGTGGTGATCGTGTTCTCCAACGGTCCCGACAATGCCAGCATGCTCGCGCCCGACGATGTGCGCGCGGTCGCCGAGGATGAGGGCATCCCCATCTACGTCATCTCCACCAGCGAGGTCAACAAGGACCCTATTTCCGGCAACGTTTTCCGCCGCATCACTGCCCGCACCGGCGGCAAGGCCTTCTTCGCCAAGACCTGGCAGAAGCAGACCGAGGCGTTCCATTCCATCCAGGCCGAGCTGCAACGCACTTACACCGTCAGCTATTACCCGGCCCCGAACCCCAACGAGGGCTACCGCAGCATCACGGTGGAGCTGACCAGCGACGCCGCCAGGAAGTACCGGGTCCGCACGCGCTCCGGCTACCGGCCGCCCCGGCCGCAGACATAGCGGCCAGGGGCAGTGCGCGTAGCGAGGCCCGCTGTGAAGGCGTCGAGTCGCTTGGATGGAGCGCCGCGTGCTCCAGGGTGATCGTGACGCCGAATCCTGTTACACGGCGGATAATCCTCTGTAACTTGCACCGCGATCCGGCGCGGGCGATTGTCTGCGCCCCACAAAACCAGCTACAATAATTGCTTCGAACCTCCCTCCAGGCGGTTTTCCCTTTCATGGCAAACGTGGTGATTGTCGGTGCGCAGTGGGGCGACGAAGGCAAGGGGAAGATTGTCGATCTGTTTTCGGAGCGTTTTGACGTGGTGGCGCGCTACCAGGGCGGGCACAACGCCGGCCACACGGTGAAGGTGGGCGGCCGCAAGTTCGTCCTGCAGTTGATTCCTTCCGGCATCTTGCGGCCGGGCAAGACCGCGGTGATCGGCAACGGGGTGGTCATCGATCCGGCAGCGCTGCTCGGGGAAATAGAGATGCTCGAGTCGGCGGGGATCCCGGTGAAAGGGCGGCTGCTGGTGAGCCACCGCGCCCATGTGATCTTTCCGTTTCACCGCATGATGGAGAAGATGTCGGAGGGCAAGCCCGGCAAGATCAGTATTGGTACGACTTCGCGGGGTATCGGCCCGACGTATGAGGACAAGATCGCGAGGCGCGGCATCCGCGTGGCCGATCTGCTCGACGCCGCGGCGTTTTGCGCGCAGTTCGAGCAGATCACGGCTGAGAAGACCATCATCGCCCGCGCGCTGGAGATCGACGAAGGGCTCGACTTCGGCGAGATCCGCGGGCGCTACCTCGGCTACGCCGAGACGCTGCGGCCTCTGGTGGCCGACACCGCCGCCTTCCTCAACCGGGCCATGGATGAGGGCAGGCGGGTCCTGTTTGAAGGGGCGCAGGGGACTATGCTGGACATCGATCACGGCACGTTTCCGTTTGTCACCTCCTCGAGCGCCACCGCCGGCGGCGCCTGCACGGGCACGGGGGTGGCGCCCACGCGCATCGACGCCGTGGTGGGCGTCTCCAAAGCCTACATCACGCGCGTCGGCGGCGGGCCGTTCCCTACCGAAAGCCGCGGCGAAGCCGGCCAGACGCTGCGCGAGCGCGGCAACGAGTTCGGCGCCGTGACGGGCCGCCCGCGCCGCTGCGGCTGGTTCGATGCGCCCCTGCTGCGGTACTCCGCCATGCTGAACCACTTCACCTCGCTCGTAATCACCAAGCTCGACGTGCTCGACCACTTGCGCGAGATCCCCGTCTGCACCGGCTACCGCCATTGCGGCGAACTGCTCACCGAGATGCCGGCCCTGTGCCGCGTGCTGGACCAGGTGGAGCCCGTCTACGAGACTGTGCCGGGCTGGAACTGCTCGACCGAAGGGCTCACCAGCTACTCCCAGTTGCCCGAGGCGGCCAAAGCCTATTTGCAGTATCTGGAGGACCGTACCGGCATCGAGATCGGCTCGGTCTCGACCGGGCCGGAGCGCGAGCAGACCATTCTCAAGCCGGGATCGAAACTCGAAAAGATCCTGGGGAACTAGCCGCAAAGAGGCGTCATGTTGACCCTCACGTTTGAGCAGGCGCGCGCGGTGGTGGAGCGCGAAGTGTGCGCGGCGCGCCAGCCGCTCGAAACCGAATCTGTGCCGCTGGCCGGGGCGCAGGGCCGAGTGCTTGCCGAGCCGGCCGCCGCCGACCGCGACTGTCCACCGTTCGACCGCGCGACGCGTGACGGCTATGCCGTGCGCGCCGCTGAAACGCCGGGGAGCCTGCGCGTCGCCGGCCAGGTGCGTGCGGGCGAGGAGTTCCGCGGAGCGTTGCGGCCGGGCGAGGCGATAGAGATCATGACCGGCGCGCCAGTGCCCGCAGGCGCCGACGCGGTCGTCATGGTCGAGTACTCGCAGCGCGAGGGCGACGTCGTTGCGCTGGAGCGGGGCGCGCGCGCGGGCGAGAACATCGTGCCGCGAGGCAGCGAGGCGCCGCAAGGCTTAGTGGCGCTTGAGCCGGGCCACCGGCTGCGCTTCCCTGAGATCGCGCTGCTGGCTGGCTTCGGCTGCGCGGAGGTCCGGGTGTACCGGCGGCCCCGCGTGGCCATCCTCTCCACCGGCGATGAGGTGGTCGAGATCACCGCGACGCCGCGCAACTGCCAGATCCGCAACTCCAACGCTCATTCACTCGCCGCGCAGGTAAGCCGCGCCGGCGGCGAGCCGGCCGTGCTGCCGATCGCGCCCGACGATCGCGTCCGCACGCGCGAGCTGATCGAGCGGGGGCTCGCAGCCGATCTGTTACTGTTATCGGGCGGCGTCTCCATGGGGAAGTACGACCTGGTCGAACAGGCGCTGGCGGACCTCGGCGCGGAGTTTTTCTTCGACGGCGTGCTGATCCGGCCGGGCAAGCCGCTGGTGTTCGGCCGGGCGCGGGAGAAATTTTTCTTCGGATTGCCGGGCAATCCGCTCTCGACCATGGTGACGTTCGAAGTATTTGCCCGGGCGACGATCGAGTTGCTCGGTCGCGTTGCCGACGTCTCGCTGCGGTTTTTGCACGCGCGCCTGGGCGCCGATTTCCGGCACAAGCCTGGGCTGACGCGCTTCCTGCCAGCCATGCTCTCAGGCTGCCGCGACGAGGTGACGGTTGTTCCGGTAAAATGGCAAGGGTCAGGTGATGTGGGGGCGCTGACCCGGTCCAACTGCCTCCTGGTGGCGGCCGCGGGCCGCGAGGAGTGGAAGGCCGGCGAATGGATGCCGGTGCTGCCGCTGTGAAATGAAGAGCCGCCTGACTCATTTCGACACGGCCGGCGCTGCGCGGATGGTCGATGTGACCGCCAAGCCTGCGACGGAGCGCGCCGCGCGGGCCCATGCATTTGTGCGGCTGCGGCCAGAGGTGCTGGAACAACTGCCGGCCAACCCCAAAGGCAATCCCCTCGAGATCGCGCGTATTGCCGGGATCGCCGGGGCCAAGCGCACGGCCGAGCTGATTCCGCTGTGCCATCCCCTGCTGCTCACCCACATCGACGTGGAAACCAGCTTGTGCGCGAGCGGCGTGGAGATCGTCAGCACGGCGGCCACCACCGGCCCGACCGGCGTCGAGATGGAGGCGCTGACGGCGGCGGCGGTGGCGGCGCTTACCATCTACGACATGACCAAGGCGCTCGACAAGTCGATCGAGATTTCGGAGATCTACTTGCTCGAGAAGACCGGCGGGAAAAGCGGGAAGTATCGCCGGGGGACGCGGCCGGCCGGCGGCCACAGGAAGACTTCGCAATGAAGATGCCGGGGCGGCCGCAGGCGGCCGTTTTGACCATCAGCGATTCGGCGCATCGCGGGCTGCGCGAGGACCGCAGCGGGCCGGCGGTGCGCGAGCGGCTGGAGAAGCTGGGGTGGCACGTGTCGGCCGTGGAGGTGCTGCCCGACGAGCCGGACCGCATCGCGGCGTGCCTGGCCAGCCTGGCCGACGGAACGCAGATCCACGCCATCTTCACCACCGGCGGCACGGGTCTCGCGCCGCGCGATGTAACGGTGGAGGCGACGCGCCAGGTGCTCGATCGCGAGATCCCCGGATTCGGCGAACTGATGCGCGCGCGCGGCCGGCAGGCCACGCCGCTGGCCATGCTCTCGCGGGCTACGGCCGGCACCAGAGGCCGCGTGCTGATCGTCAACCTGCCGGGCTCGCCGCGCGGCGCGCTCGAATCGCTCGATGCCATCGCGGAGCTGCTGCCCCACACGCTGGATTTGCTCAACGGCAAGACCGGGCATCCGGAATCATAATGAAACGAGGGCCGCTGGAGCGCCGTCTTAAGCATGTGAATATAGGCGGAGCCATACTTGTTCGTCTCCTGCTTTCCTTGGTATTACTGCTACCCGCCCGAGCGCAAGACGGGAATCCCGCCGAGGCCAAGAGCGACCAGTTCCGCTTCCGCACCACGCTGAACCTGGTCACCGCGCCGGTCACGGTGCTGGGGCCGGACAAGCGCTACGTGGCCGGCCTGGAGAAAGACCAGTTCCGCGTTTTCGACAACGACAGAGAGCAAACAATCATCGGCTTCGACGTGAGCTTTCTGCCCATCTCGATGGTGATCTGCGTCGAGACCAGCGGGCGCATCGAAAGTATGCTGCCGCAAATCCGCAAGACGGGCATCGTCTTCACCGACCTGGTGCTGGGCGAGCAGGGCGAAGCCGCTCTGATCACCTTCGACAGCCGCGTGCAAACCGTGCAGGAGTTTACCAAAGACCACGACAAGCTGATCGAGGCGATGAGCAAGAAGATCAAGCCGGGCGCCGACGGCACGCGCATGGCCGACGCGGTGATGGAGGCGGTCCGCATGCTGCGGACCCGCCCGCAGGATCACCGCAAGGTGATCGTGCTGATTTCGGAGAACCGCAACAATGGCAGCGAGACACACCTGGGAGAAGCGTTGCGCGACGCGGAGCTTTCCGACGTCCTGATTTACCCCATCCGGCTTTCCACGGCCAAGGCCAAGATCACCCAGCCGCAGGAGAAGCAGCGCAGTCCGTTCCCGCCCGGCGTTTCGCCCATGCCGATGCCGCCGGGCGTGGTTTCCACGCCCAACACGCAGGCGCAGGCGCACGTGGAGGTGGTCAACACGCTGCCGTATATCGTCGAAGCCGTGCGGGGCGTCAAAAACCTGATCTTCAACGACCCCATGCAGCTTCTCACCGAGGGCACCGGCGGCAAGCAAATTGCGACCTTTACCGAAAGCGGCCTCGAGGACGCCATCACCACCATCGGCGAAGAGCTGCGCAGCCAGTATCTGCTCAGCTACCGGCCGAATAACCTCGACACCGGCGGCTTCCACACCATCCACGTGGAGGTGGCGGTCGAAGGCTTGAAGGTGCGCACCAGGCCGGGCTACTGGCTGGGCCCCATTCCGAAGGAGAGCAGCGAGCAGACCTCGCAGAGTTCGCAGAATCCGAACTGAGCGGTTGCGCTCGCAGCGCGCGCCGCCGCGCGCGCTACAATCTGGATATGGACACATTGCAAATCGGCGACCGCGAGTTTCATTCCCGGCTGATCGTCGGCACCGGCAAGTACCGCAGTTTTCGACAGATGAAGCGGTGTCACGAACTCTCGGGCACAGACTGCGTGACCGTCGCCGTGCGGCGCGTCAACCTTACCGACCGCACCAAAGAGTCGTTGCTGGACTACATCGACCGCGAGAAAATTTTCATTTTGCCCAACACGGCCGGCTGCTACACGGCCGACGAGGCGATCCGCACGGCGCGGCTGGCGCGGGAAGTGGGGCTGTCGAACTGGATCAAGCTGGAAGTGATCGGCGACGAGAAGACGCTTTTCCCCGACAACGAGGGGCTGCTGGAGGCCACGCGCGTGCTGGTGAAGGAAGGCTTCGTCGTGCTGCCCTACACCAACGACGACGTGGTCAACGCGCGCAAGCTGGTGGACGCCGGGGCAGCGGCGGTGATGCCGCTGGGGGCTCCGATCGGCTCGGGCATGGGCATCCAGAACACCGCCAACATCCGCATCCTGCGCGAGATGATCACCTCCGTGCCGCTGATCATCGACGCCGGCGTGGGCGTCGCGTCCGACGCCGCCATCGCCCTGGAGCTGGGCGCCGACGCTGTGCTGATGAACACCGGCATCGCCGCGGCGGATGATCCTGAGAAAATGGCCCTGGCGATGAATCACGCCGTCCAGGCCGGGCGCCTGGCGTACCTGGCGGGAAGGATGGAGAAGAAGCTCTACGCCTCCGCGAGCAGCCCGCTGGCGGGGATGGTGCGGTAGGGTGGTGCGGTAAGGTTGTGCGGCAAGCTTGCCTGACTAGCACCCCCGGTAAAGAGGGGCAAGGCGGGGCTGCACGGCGGTGGCGCTACTTCTTGCGCGGGGCCAGCAGGACGGTCTCACCAGGGGCGGCGAGCATGTATTCTTCGCGGGCGATCTTCTCGATAGCCTTGGGGTCGGTGCGCAGGTCGTGGATACGCTTCTCAAGGGCTTCGTTCTCGCGGCGCAAAGCAACGTTGCGCTGCTGCCATTCCTGCTCTTCCCGCAATTTTCGCCGCAGCGCGAAGAAGCCCTTGGCGCCCCACACCTGGTAGGCCGCCAGCGCCAGAAACAGGCCCCCCAGGGTAGCCGCCATGATCCGCCGCGCACCCGCCCTCCGCAGATTCCAACGCATCGGACTTATTTTACAGGCAGAACCAAGCCAACGCCAGAGAAATCGCTATGACGGACAAAATCATTGTCTACAGCACCTGTTCCAGCGCCGAAGAGGCCCGCAAGCTGGCCGCCCATCTGGTCGAGCAGCGGCTGGCCGCCTGCGTCCACGTATTCCGCGGCGTCGATTCTTTTTATCGGTGGAAAGGCAAGGTGGAGCAGGCCCCGGAAGTTCTGCTGGTGATTAAGACGAGCCGCGAGCTGTTCGACCGGGTCCGCGCCGAGATGGAGCGCCTGCACACCTACGAGGTCCCGGAACTGATCGCGGTGCCGATCGTAGCGGGAGCGCCGAACTACCTGAACTGGCTGGAAGCCGAGCTAAAGCCGCAATGACGGGATCTATTTCGCTTTCTCGGCCGACCAGGCGCCGGTTGTCTCACCGGCGTGGTACTCGCCGCTCATCTTGTTGCCTTCCAGCTTGCCGTCGAAAGGAATCAGCATCGGCTCGTCGCCGCCGGTGTATTTCAGGGCGAACTTGATAGCGTTGCCCTTCAGGGTTCCTTCCACTTTGAACTCGCCCCGGTCGCTGGTAAACACTCCGGAGATCTTTTCGCCCTGCTGGTTGATAGTGAGTTTGGCCGGGTGCTCCCCTTCCGGCGAGCTGGCCTTGAAGTTCCAGTCGCCCGAAATGTCGGCCGCCAGGGCTGGAATCACCAGCAGAGCGAAGAGGGCGGCCAGGAAGAACCCGAAGCTGCGTCGAAGAATCAAAGCCGGTCACTCCCTTTCTTTCTTAGAACGGCCAAGGGTACCATAAATTTTTGGTGAGAGACAATCGGAAATTGTGCTGGGCCTGACCATCAAGAACGGCGTCTGGAAGCGGGCGGGGAGCCGCCGGAAATGGCTGCTGGCCGTGGCGCTGGTGGCGGCGCTCTACCTGGGCCGGACCCTGTGGCTGCGCGGCATCGGAGAGTTCCTGGTGCGCGCCGAGCCGCCGCAAGCGGCCGACCTCGGGGTGGTGCTGGCCGGCGATGGCTATGGCCACCGCATTCTGAAAGGCGTGGAGCTGGTGCGCCAGGGGTACGTGCGGCAGCTTCTGGTGGACGGCCCCCGCGGCATGTACGGCTTCGACGAATCCCAGCTCGCCATCCACTATGCCGTCGATGAGGGCGCCCCGCCCGGCATCTTCATCCCCTTCCCTATCCAGGCCCGCTCGACGGTGGCCGAGGCCCGGATGGTCGATGCCGAACTGCGCAAGCGCGGCGTGCACAAGGCCCTGATCATCACCTCGAATTTCCACACCCGGCGGGCCGGCTCGGTGTTTCGCCATTTCGGCTCGGCGGGCATCCAATACATCGTGGTTGCGGCCCCGGACGAGGATTTCGCGCCCGGCGACTGGTGGCGCTCCCGGGAGGCCCAAAAGGTTGTGTTTTTCGAGTATGCCAAACTATTCCATTGGTGGCTGCTGGAGTAAGCCGCCCTTCTCCGGCCGAGGCGCCGGGCGCTGATGCTGAGCCAACTGCGAACCCTGGCACCCTACCTGGCCCGCTATCGGTGGCGGCTGGCGGCGGGGATCGGGGCGCTGGTGATGAAAGACGCCAGCGCCGCGGTCGGCCCGCTGATCATCCGCCGCATGATCGACGCCCTGACGGCCGGGCTGAGTATCCGCCTGGTGTGGAATGCCGGACTGCTGCTGCTGGCGGTCGCCGCCGTCAAGGGCTTCTTCCAGTACTGGATGCGCTGGATCCTGATCGGCGTCTCGCGCGACATCGAGTACGATCTGCGCAACGACCTGTTCGCCCGCCTCACCCTCCTCACCCCGAAATTCTACGGCACGCACCGCACCGGCGACATCATGTCGCGGGCCACCAACGACCTCACCGCCGTGCGCATGATGCTCGGACCGGGCATTATGTACTGGGCCGATACATTCTTCATCTTCCTGGCGGCGGTGGCCGTGATGGGATCGATGGACTGGCGGCTGACCTTCTTCGTGCTGCTGCCGGTGCCGGCGGTGAGCTTTACGGTGGGCTACTTTGGGCGCGTGATCCACGACCGCTTCCAGCGGATCCAGGCGATGTTCTCCGACATCAGCTCGCGCGTGCAGGAGAACCTGGCCGGCGTGCGCATCGTGCGGGCCTACGCGCAGGAGGAGGCCGAGCGCAGGCAGTTCCGCGAGCTGAACGACAGCTACATCGCCGAGAACCTGAAACTGGCGCGGGTGTGGGGATCGTTCTACCCGCTGCTCGAGGTGCTGATCGGGCTGACGTTCGTGATCGTGCTGTGGCTGGGCGGGCGGCAGGTGATGCGCGGGACCATCACGCTCGGCTCCTTCGTGATGTTCACCTCCTACATGGGAATGCTGGTATGGCCCATGATTGCGCTGGGCTGGGTGGTGAACCTGATGCAGCGCGGTACCGCTTCGCTGAAGCGCATCAACCAACTGCTTTACGAGCGGCCGGAGATGGACGACTTGGGCGTCAGCGAAGAGGGGAGCGCTCTGACGCCGGCCGCCATTCGCGGCGAGATCGAGTTTTGCGGCGTAAGCGTCGACTATGGCTCGAACGGTTCCGGACCGCAGACGGCGCTCCACTCGATCGACTTGCGCATCCCCGCGGGCCAGACACTGGCCATCGTCGGCCCCACCGGCAGCGGCAAGACCACTCTGGTGAGCCTGGTGGCGCGGCTGCGCGATCCCAGCCGCGGCGAGGTCCGCCTCGACGGCGTCGACATTCGCCGGATTCCGCTGGCGCAGTTGCGCCGGGCCATCGGCATGGTGCCGCAGGAGACGTTCCTGTTCAGCGACACGGTTGCCGAGAATATCGCCTTTGGGACCGAAACAGCGGCCGAGCCGGAGATCCGCGAGGCGGCCCGCATCGCCGGCATCGCCCCGGACATCGAACAGTTCCCCAAGAAATACGAGACGCCGGTGGGCGAGCGCGGCATCACGCTCTCGGGCGGCCAGAAGCAGCGCACAGCCATCGCCCGCGCGCTGGTGCGCGAACCGCGCATCCTGATCCTGGATGACGCTCTCTCCAGCGTGGACACTATGACCGAAGAGCGGATTCTCAACGCGCTCGGCGGCGTCATGCGCGGCCGCACCACGCTGCTGATTTCGCACCGCGTCTCCACGGTGCGCAACGCCGATCGCATTGTCGTGCTCGCCGGCGGGCGCCTGGTCGAGCAAGGCGCGCACGACGAGCTGCTCGCCCGCGGCGGCTACTACGCCGGGCTGCACCAGAAGCAGTTGCTCGAAGAAGAACTGGAAGAAGCATGAAAGACATTTTTCACCGCCAAGGGTTTTTCTCTGCGCCCTCTGCGGTGAATTCAGGTTTCGTATGGAAGAAGAAGCCCTAGGCAAAGCGTACGACACGCGGCTGCTCCGACGCCTGGCGCGTTATCTGAAGCCTTACCAACGCCTGGTGGCGATGTCGGTGTCGATGCTCATGGCCCATTCGCTCGTCCAGACGGCCGGGCCGTATCTCACCAAGGTCGCCATTGACAAGTATCTGAACCCCCAGCGGGCGCGCTCGCCGCTCGACGCGTACCTGTCGCCGGATCGGTTTACCGGGCTGAGCCAGATCGTGGGGCTCTATCTCGGCATTTTGCTGCTGGGCTTCGTCTTCCAATACCTGCAAACCTACCTGATGCAATACACCGGCCAGAAGGTGATGTTCGACCTGCGCCGGGACATTTTCGACCAGCTCCAGCGCCTGGATATCAGTTATTACGACCACGCGCCGGTGGGGCGCCTGGTGACGCGCGTCACTACCGACGTGGACGTGCTCAATGAGCTGTTTGCCGCCGGGCTGGTCGCGATTTTCGGGGATTTGCTCTCGCTCGCGTTCATCGGCGCGGCCATGCTCAGCCTGAGCCCGTCGCTGACGCTCGCGGCGCTGACGGTCTCGCCGCTGGTGGTCGGCGTGACGGTTCTGTTCCGGCGCGCCGCGCGCGACGCCAACCGCCGCATCCGCGTGGCCATTGCCAGGATCAACGCCGATTTGCAGGAGCACGTCACGGGCATGGCGGTGGTGCAGCTCTTCAACCACGAAGCCAAGAGCGCGGAGCGTTTCGAGCGCATCAACGCCGACCATCGCGACGCCTACAAGGACGCGATTCTCGCCCATAGCCTGTTTTATCCGGCCATTGAATGGCTCGGGACGCTGGCCATGGCCGTGTTGCTGATCTACGGCGGTTACCGCGTGCTCGGCGGCGGCTTGACCATCGGCATCGTCGTGGCGTTCATGCAGTATGCACTGCGGATCTTCCGGCCCATTCAGGATCTCGGCGAGAAGTACAACATCCTGCAATCGGCCATGGCGAGCGCGGAGCGGATCTTCAAGCTGCTGGACACGCCCGTGCGCATCCAAGGACCTGGGCGCGAGCCGGCGCCGGTCCCTGCTGTGGCGGCCGGTTCCGATGGGATGGGAGCCGCCGCTCCGGGCCTTCCCGTCGCCGCCGTCTCCGCCAACGGCCACGGGCGCATCGAATTCCAGAACGTTTGGTTCGCCTACCAGGGCGAAGACTGGGTGCTCCAGGACGTGAGCTTCGCCGTCGAGCCGGACGAGACGCTGGCCCTGGTGGGCCACACCGGGGCCGGAAAAACAAGCATCCTCAGCCTGCTGCTGCGATTTTACGACGCGACGCGCGGGCGGATCCTGGTGGGCGGCGTCGATGTGCGCGAGTACGCGCCGGTCGAGCTGCGGCGCAAATTCGGAGTGGTGTTGCAGGACCCTTATCTGTTTACCGGAACCATTGCCGACAACATCCGCCTGGGCACGGAGACGATTCCCGACGAGCGCATCGAGGAGGCAGCCGAGGAAGTAAATTTGGCCGAGTTCATCCGCTCGCTGCCGGGCGGATTCGACGAAGAGGTGCGCGAGCGCGGCAGTTCGCTCTCCACCGGACAGAAACAGCTTATCAACTTCGCCCGCGCGCTGGCCCACGAGCCGCAGTTCCTGATTCTGGACGAAGCCACGTCGAGCGTGGATACGGAAACGGAGTTCCGCGTGCGCGAGGCGCTTAGCCGCATGGTGACCGGCCGCACGTCGATTATTGTGGCCCACCGCCTGTCCACCATCCAGCGGGCGGACCGGATTCTGGTGATGCACAAAGGCCGCCTGCGCGAGAGCGGCACGCACCAGGAACTGCTGGCCCGGCGGGGAATCTACTGGAAGCTGTATCAGCTCCAGTACAAAGAGCAAGAAGCGATTTCGTGATCTCGTGCTGGAAGAACGCCGGCCGAACCGGCCATCGCAAAATCACGCAATCACCAAGTCACCCGATCGTTCAATTGTCCTAAAATACTCCTATGCTCACCACTCCCCTCCCCGAGGCGCTCACCTTCGATGACGTTCTGCTGGAGCCGGCGCGGAGCGCTGTGCTGCCGGCGCAGGCCGACACGCGCACCTGCCTGACGCGCAAGATCGCTCTGAACATCCCCGTCGTCAGCGCGGCCATGGACACGGTGACCGAGTCGCACCTGGCGATCGCGCTCGCCCAGCAAGGCGGGCTGGGCTTCATCCACCGCAACATGCCGGTCGAGCGGCAGGCCGAAGAAGTGGACCGCGTGAAGCGCAGCGAGAGCGGCATGATCGTGGACCCGGTGACCATGGCGCCCGAGAATAAGATCTACGAAGCGCTGGAGGTGATGAAGCGCTACCGCATCTCCGGCGTGCCGATCACCGAGAACGGCAAGCTGGTCGGCATCCTCACCAACCGCGATCTGCGCTTTGAAACCCGCTACGATCTGCCCATCTCGGAGGTGATGACCAAGGCCAATTTGGTGACCGTGCCGGTGGGCACCACGCTCGAAGAGGCGGAAAAGATTCTCCACCGCCACCGCGTGGAGAAGCTGCTGGTGGTGGACGACGACTACAACCTAAAGGGTTTGATCACCGTGAAGGACATCCAGAAAAAGCTGAAATATCCGAACGCCGCCAAAGATTCGCAGGGCCGGCTGCTGGTGGGCGCGGCCATCGGGGCGACGGGCGATTTTCTGGAGCGCGCCCAGGAGCTGCAGAAGCGCAAGGTGGACGTCTTATGTATTGATACAGCCCATGGCCACAGCGAGCGCGTCATGGAGGCCGTGCGGCAGGTGAGAAAAGCCTTGCCTGAGGTGCAACTGGTCGCCGGCAACGTGGCCACAGAAAAGGGTGCGGCCGACCTGATTCGCCTCGGCGTGGACGCAGTGAAGGTCGGGATCGGGCCCGGGTCGATCTGCACCACGCGCGTGGTCTCGGGCGCGGGGGTGCCGCAGATCACAGCCATCTCGGAGTGCGCCCGCGCCGCCCGGGGCACGGGCGTCCCGGTCATCTCCGACGGCGGCATCAAGTACTCCGGCGACATTACCAAGGCTGTGGCCGCCGGGGCCAACGCCGTTATGATCGGCAGCCTTTTTGCCGGAGCCGATGAGAGCCCCGGCGAGACGATCCTCTACCAGGGCCGCACCTTCAAGAGCTATCGCGGCATGGGGTCGCTCGGAGCCATGGTGGCCGGCTCGAGCGACCGCTACGCCCAGAGTTCGCAAGATAAGCTTGTGCCCGAGGGCATCGAAGGGCGCGTGCCGTACAAGGGGATGCTTGCCGATCTCGTGCACCAGCTTGTGGGCGGCCTCAAAGCGGGCATGGGCTACTGCGGCTGCGTGAACATCCAGGAACTGCAGGAGAATGTGCGTTTCCTGCGCATCTCGGCGGCGGGCGTGCGCGAGAGCCACGTGCACGACGTCATCATCACCAAGGAAGCGCCGAACTACCAGGTGGAATGAGCGCCCTCCGCGTCCTCCTTCCGCTGCTGCTCAGCGCGGTTCTCAGCGCTGCGCCCGAAAATCGCGGCTTCCCCATCGGCTTCACCGGCAGCCCTCCGGTGGACGGCAAAACGCCGGACGGACGCGACGTCTTCGCCGAACTGGCCTCGAACGGGGCGGTTTTCCATCGCTGCGGCGTGCCACCGAAGCATTGGGGGCCGGACGGCGAGGCTGCTCTCGATCATCTGCTCGACCGCTCCGCGCAAGCGGGCCTGCGTTGCGCCGTTTACATTCCCGACCTCCAGAAGCCCGGCAACGAAGCGGAACTGCGCCGCGTGATTCGCAAATACAAGAACCATCCGGCACTCGGCTACTGGAAAGGGCCCGACGAGCCGGAGTGGGGCAAGGTTCCTGTGGAGCAGTGCCGGCGGTTGTACGACATCGTGCACCAGATCGACCCGCAGCACAAAGTGTGGGTGACGCAGGCGCCGCGCGGCACCATCGAGAGCCTGAAGGAATACGATCCCGCTTACGACATCGCCGCCATCGATATTTATCCGGTCAGTTACCCGCCAGGCCTCCATGCGCATCTGCCGAACAAGAACATCAGCGTCGTGGGCGACTACGCGAAATGGCTGGAGCAGATCACCGGCGGGCGAAAGCCCTTCTGGATGGTGCTGCAAATCTGCTTCAGCGGCGTGACCAAGCCCGGCCGCACGCTGCGGTTTCCGACCTTTCCCGAAGAACGCTATATGTCGTACCAGTCCATTATCGACGGCGCGCGCGGTCTGGTGTATTTCGGCGGCAACGTCGAGGCGGGCCGGAACGAGCGCGACCGGCAGCTCGGCTGGAACTGGACGTTTTACCGGCGCGTGCTGAAGCCGGTGCTCGATGAGCTGAACCCACGCGGACCGCTCTATCCGGCCCTGCTGGCGCCGGACTCCAAGCTTCCCGTTCGACTGGAAGGCGCTGATGACATCGAGTTTTGCGTGCGTGAGGCCGGCGGCGCCGTTTTCCTTCTGGCAGCCAAGCGTCAGGGCGCCACGGTGCAGGTGAAATTCAGCGGGCTGCCCGAAGGCCTCGCTTCCGGCGACGTGCTGTTCGAGGAGCCACGCAAAGTCAGCGTCTCGGAGGGCAGCTTCACCGACTGGTTCGGCCCGAACGAGGTGCATGTGTACCGCTTCGCAAAGGCAGCCGGGCACGGGAGTTCCTGAGTCACTTTGACCGCAAGATTCGGATAGATGCAAGCCGCGCCTTGGCGTATGCTCAAACTGTGAACCAAGAAACTTACTGGCGAGCGGTAGCCGAAAGCGATAGGCGCTTCGACGGCGCGTTCGTCTACGCCGTGCGCTCCACGGGCATCTACTGCCGGCCTTCCTGCCCGTCGCGAAGGCCGCGCCGGGAGCAGGTGGTTTTTTTCGCCGCGCCGGAGTCGGCCGAGCGGGCCGGTTTCCGGCCGTGCCGGCGGTGCCGTCCGGGCGACGCCACTGCCCAACCCCAGGCCGAGCTGGTCCAGCGCGTGTGCCATTACATCGATGCCCACCCCGACGACCACCTCACGCTCCAGACGCTGGGCGCGCTGGCGGGCGCGAGCCCGCATCACTTGCAGCGCACCTTCAAGCGCGCGCTCGGCATCACCCCGCGCCAGTACGCGGAGTCCCGCCGCGTGGGTCGGCTCAAGGCCGGGCTTCGCAAGGGCCACAGCGTGACGCGGGCGCTCTACGATGCCGGCTACGGCTCGTCGAGCCGGCTCTACGAGCGGTCCAACGCGCGCCTCGGCATGACCCCGGCCACTTATCGGCGGGGCGGAGAGCATATGCATATCAAGTATACAATCACCGATTGTCCCCTGGGGCGGCTGCTGGTCGGGGCCACCGAGCGCGGCGTGTGCGCCGTCAGCATCGGCGAATCCGACCGCAAGCTGGAGACGTTTTTGCGCGACGAGTATCCTCGCGCCCGGATCACGCGCGACGCGAACGGGCTGCA
Organism: Bryobacterales bacterium; assembly: GCA_035632135.1. GTDB lineage: Bacteria > Acidobacteriota > Terriglobia > Bryobacterales > JACQDG01 > DASQHK01. Next base: position 1,172 of record DASQHK010000365.1, on the reverse strand, counting down.
GCAGTGGGCCACGGCCATACTGCAGCATTTGCACGGGCGCCAGAAGCAGCTTGATCTGCCCGTGGACGTGGAGGCCACCGCCTTCCAATGGCGCGTCTGGGAGGAGCTGAAGGCGATTCCCTACGGCGCGACCCGCACCTACAGCGAAGTCGCTCGCGCCATGGGCCGGCCCACGGCCACGCGCGCCGTCGCTCGCGCCTGCGCCACCAATCCGGTGGCGGTGGTGATTCCCTGCCACCGCGTCATCCGCACCGACGGGGGCCTGGGCGGCTATCGCTGGGGCCTGGACCGCAAGAAGGCGCTGCTCGCGCAGGAGAGGGCACCAAGGCGGCGCGAGGCTGAACGGTGAAGACCCGCAAGCTCGCGCTCGCCTGCCCCGTTTGCGGCTCGGGAGAGGTCTTCTACAGTTGCGAGCCGAAGTGCTGCTTCAATCACGTCTGTTCGCAGTGCCACTCGACCTTCGAGCCCGTCACTCACGCCATGGGCGGCCGGCTGGAAGGCGTCGCGCCGCCCGAGCCGCAGCCCGACTGCACCGAGCCGACCGTGGCCTGCGCGAAGTGCGAGTCGACGCGCGTCTACGTGCTCGAGGACCGACGCCTGGTGTGCGCCGCGTGCGGAACGCTGCTGGAGCTGGAGATTACAGAGGTGGCCGAAGCGTGAACTCTAGTAAACAACCGTGAAGCCGCCGTCGGGACGCGGGAAGGCCGCCACCAGACTCCACACCGGAACGCCCGGCGCTTGCCCTTTTTCCCCTTCCGGCTTGCCGTCTTTGTCGAAGACCTGCCAGGCGACGGAGCCGCCCTTGTTCCATCCCATGCCCTCGGTCCAGGCCAGCAGCGTTTCGCCCCTGGCGTTGCCTGCCACGGCGGGATGCTTGCGGGCACCCGTCGCGCCGGGGGCGGCTACCAGCGAGGAGATAGCCCCCGTAACCGGGTTGATGCGCGTGTAATAAGCCTGCTTCTCCGTTTCCCAGGCGGCCAGCGCGCCGGCCGGGCTGTCGGCAAAGCTCTCCGAACTCATCACGCAGTAGCCGACGTTCCAGCGGGAGATGTCGGCGCCGCGGAAGGTCTCGCCTTTGTTATGAGAGACGAGCAGGTACATGTCGCGATTGACAACGTTGGTGGCCGAGCGATAGAGCACGTAGAGCGAGCCGTGTTGATCGGCAAACGCAT
>DASQHK010000364.1:0-2113 GCA_035632135.1 Bryobacterales bacterium | reverse complement strand
TGTGCGTCTCGGGCAAGTGCCCCAACTGCCTGATGAACGTCAACGGCGTGCCGAACGTACGCACGTGCGTGGAGCCGGCACGCGAGGGCCTGAAGGTCCGCTCGCAAAACTGCTGGCCGTCGCTCGAGTGGGACTGCCTGTCGGTGATCGAGCATTTCAGTTTCCTGCTGCCCGTCGGCTTCTACTACAAGCTGTTTGCGCGGCCCCGGTGGGCGTGGAAGACGGTCGAGCCGCTGATCAGGCGCATGGCGGGCCTGGGACGAATCTCGAGCGATGCGCCGGAAGAGCATTGCGAGCACGTGCACCTGCACTGCGACATCGCCGTGGTGGGCGGCGGTCCGGCCGGGTGCGCGGCTGCGCTGGCTGCCGCCGAGGCCGGCGCGGAAGTCTTCCTCATTGACGACCAGGAGGAACTCGGCGGGCATCTGCGTTATTACCAGCGCCTGCCGTCGCCGGAATCAGCCGCGGCCGGCTTCGAGATGGCGCAGCGGCTGCAGGGGCAGATCGCCGCGCAGCCGCGCATTCGCGTTTTCTCGCGAGCGCTGGCCTTCGGCGCCTACGAGGGCGGGCTGCTGGCGATCCGCCAGGGCCATAATTTGATTCACCTGCGGGCGGCGAAGCGCGTGGTGGCAACCGGCTGCTTCGAGTATCCGCCCACCTTCGACGGCAACGACCTGCCCGGCGTGATGCTGGCTTCCGGCGCCCGGCGGCTGATCACGCTGTATGGCCTAAAGCCCGGCGCCGAAGCTGTGGTTTGCGGGTGTGACGGCGACGCGCTCGCCCTGGCGCTCGATTTGCGTGACTGCGGAATCTCGGTGAAAGCCGTGGCTGACAGCCGCCGGCGAGCGCCAGACCGTTGGTCCGATGAGTTAGCGAACGCGTCGATTCCGCTGCTCGCGGGCTACCGGATTGTGGCAGCGTCCGGCTCCAAGCGCGTGCAGGCGGTCGAGCTCGCTTCGTTTGACGTAGATGGAACGGAAGCGGCTGGCTCTCGACGGCAGGTTGCGTGCGACCTGCTTATTCTGGCAACGCAATACGCGCCGTCAGCGGAGCTGCTGCGGCAAAGCGGTGTGAAGTTCGCCTACGACGAGAGCCTGCACCAGATGACGCCGGCTGAGGAGGCCGCAGACATCTGGAGCGCCGGCCGGCTCGCCGGCCTGCGTGACCTGGAACTCGAGAGGATGCAGGGGCGCCTGGCCGGGCTGCGCGCGGCGGGGGCTCCCGAAGGGGATCTCGCCGCTAGAATCCAGCAGCGCGAGCGGGAACTGCGAGCTGCGCTCGATGGCAACGGTCCCCTACTGCTGCCCGATTCCCATTCGCAATTTGTCTGCTTCTGCGAAGACGTCCGGCAGGACGACATCACGCAGGCCGTGCAGGAAGGCTTCTACGAGCTCGAAACGCTGAAGCGGTACTCGACCGTTTCGATGGGGCCGTGCCAGGGACGAATGTGCCTGATGTCGGCCGCGGCGCTGTGCGCGCAGCGAAACAATACAACGCTGCGCGAGACGGGCTCCACGACCGCGCGCCCGCCCGTCGAGCCGGTGTCGCTGGGATTGCTGGCCGGCGCGCATCACCATCCGGTGAAGCTCACTCCCATGCACTACAAGCACCTCGCAGCAGGCGCTTCGCAGATGGATATGGGCGTTTGGAAGCGGCCGCGCTACTACTCCTCGGAAGCGGAGGAGTGGAAAGCCGTCCGCGAAGCCGTCGGCATCATCGATGTCGGCACGCTTGGAAAGCTTGATGTGAAGGGAGCGGACGCTGGCGCTTTGCTGGACAAAGTTTACACGCACGTCTTCTCCCAGCTCAAGCCGGGGCGCGTGCGCTACGGCGTCATCTGCAACGACGAGGGGATTATCCTGGACGACGGAACCGTCAGCCGGCTCTCGGATTCGCACTATTTCATCACCACCACCACCGGCAATGTGGATTTCGTGGAAGCCTGGCTGAACTGGTGGCTGGCGGGAACCGGGCTGTGCGCGCACATCACGAACGTGACCGGCGACTATGCGGCGGTGAACGTGGCCGGCCCGCGAGCGCGCGACACGCTGCGCAAGCTCACTGATGCGGACCTCGCGCCGGAAAAATTTTCGTACATGATGTGCCGCCAGGC
>DASQHK010000363.1:0-8305 GCA_035632135.1 Bryobacterales bacterium | reverse complement strand
GGTCTTGTAGCGCCGCAGCGCCAGAACGGCCTCGTCCGGGCCGCCGCCGGAGCCGTCCCCTCCGCCGAGCCTGCCGCCGAAGCCGCCGCTGCCCGAGCCGCCGGAAGGCGGGCTGCCAGCGGGCGGTTGCAGTTTCGGAGGTGCTACGATGCTTGCCATAACAATGTTGCGGCGCGATCAGTGTCCCGCGACTACTCCTTCCGGATCGGTTTGCATGATGTAGTCCCTGGGAGCGCCGGGGACACTGTACTCATACGGACCGTGATGCACCACGGGAACGACGTCGCCGAAGTTATTGAACGGCGGCGGCGAGGGGATGGTCCACTCGAGCGTGGTGGCCTCCCAGGGGTTGGCCGCGGCCTTCGCGCCCTTGAACATGCTCCAGAACAGGTTGAACAGGAAAATGAGCTGGGCGCTGACGGTAATCAGCGCCGCGATGGTGATGAACAGGTGGATCGGGTGAGCCTGGGCGAGGTAATTGACGCCGGTGGTCTCGGCGTAGCGGCGCGGATGGCCGAACAGACCCAGGTAATGCATGGGCGTAAAGATGGCATAGACGCCGACGAACGTGAACCAGAAATGGAGCTTGCCGAGCGGCTCGCTCATCATGCGGCCGAACATCTTCGGGAACCAGTAGTAGGTGCCGGCGAAGATGCCGAAGATGGAGGCCACGCCCATGATCATGTGGAAGTGGGCGACGACGAAGTAGGTGTCGTGGAAGAACAGGTCAATGGGCGGCTGGCCGAGGAAGATGCCGCTCAGGCCGCCGGTGACGAACAGAGAAACGAAGCCGATGGCGAACAGCATCGGCGTGGTGAAACGGATCTTGCCGCCCCACAACGTGCCGATCCAGTTGAAGGTCTTGATGGCGCTGGGGACGCCGATGGACATGGTCAGCACCGAGAAGGCCATGGCGGAGTAAGGGCTCATGCCACTGATGAACATGTGGTGGCCCCACACGCCGAAGCCCAGAACGCCGATGGCCATGATGGCGTAAACCATGGCGCGGTAGCCGAAAATCGGCTTGCGCGAGAAGGTGGAAATGATCTGCGAGACCGCGCCCATGCCGGGCAGAATGGCGATGTAAACCTCGGGGTGGCCGAAGAACCAAAACAGGTGCTGCCAAAGAATGGGGGATCCCCCGGTGTGGCGGGCGATGATCTTATCGCTGACGACCAGGCCGCCCGGGACGAAGAAGCTGGTGCTGGCGACACGGTCCATGAGCAGCAGGACGCCGCCGGCAAGCAGCACGGCAAAAGCCAGCAGCGCCAGGATGGCGGTGATGAACCAGGCCCAGCAGGTGAGCGGCATGCGCATCAGCGACATGCCCCGCGCGCGGAGGTCGAGCGTGGTGGTGATGAAGTTGAGAGCGCCGAGCAGCGAGGCGAGGGAGAAAAATGCCAGGCTGATAATCCACAGCGTCTGGCCCATGCCCTCGCCGGGTCCGGCCTCGGGTAAGGCGCTGAGCGGCGGGTAGCTGGTCCATCCGGCCATGGGCGCGCCCCCTTGCACGAAGAAGGCGGCGATCAGCACCGCGAAGCCCACGAACGTGATCCAGAACGACATCATGTTCAGCGTCGGGAAGGCCATGTCTTCGGCGCCGATCTGTATCGGAAGGATGTAGTTGCCGAACCCGCTTTGCGGGGCGGTGGTGAGCACGAAGAAGACCATGATGGTGCCGTGCATGGTCATCAACGATAGGTATAGCTCCGGCGTCATGACGCCGCCGGCGGCCCCCTGCGGGAACAGCTTCTCCAGCCAGCCGATCTGGGAGCCGGGCCAGACCAGGTGCCAGCGCATCAGCAGCGACAGCGCCATGCCGAGGAAGACGGCTACCAGAGCCAGGAAGTAGTACTGGATGCCGATCACTTTGTGATCGAAGCTGAAGATGTATTTGCGGATGAAGCCCGTGGGGGCTGCATGCGCGTGCGCGGCGTGTGATTGCGCCATTTCCGCCATCAGTCTAGTCTCCTATTGGTTCGCAGAATGGTCCTTGAGCCATTTCTCGTAGTCCGCTTCTGAGAGAACGTCCAAAAAGCTGCGCATTTTGTAATGCCCCAAGCCGCACAGCTCGGCGCAGGCGATCTCGTAATGGCCGATGCGCTCGGCGGTGAAGTGGATGTGGATCAGCATGCCGGGCACGGCGTCCTGCTTGAGCCGCAGCTCGGGGACGAAGTAGCTGTGGGTCACGTCTTTAGAGCGCAGGATCAGCTCCACGGGCCGGTTGACGGGCACGGCCATGGTGGGCGCGGTGATGTCGTCCTTGCCGGCCGGGTCTTTGGAGTCAATGCCCAGCGGGTTGCCGGCCGAGTCGTTGATCTGGTGGACGTCGAGCGCGCCGAACTTGCCGTCCGCGCCGGCGTAGCGAAAGTTCCAGGCGAACTGCTGGCCGGTCACCTCGATGGGGATGGCGCCCTCGGGCGCGCCCTGGAAATGCACGCGGGCCCAGACGCTCTCGCCCATCAGCGTGAGGCCGATGAAGAGAATGGCGGTGGCGCTGGTCCACACCACTTCCATCGTGTTATTGCCGTGGACGTAGGAGGCGGGCTCGGAGCGGGCGCGGCCGAACTTCAGCACCACCCAGCCGAGCGAAAGCTGCGCCAGGATGAAGATGACCCCGGTCACTACGAGCGTGAACATGAATTGCTGGTCGACCTGGCGGGCGTGCTCGGAGATGGCCACCGGAAACCACCAGGTGCGGGTGAAGAAGGGGATGGCCAAGGCCAGACTCACCAGCCAGATGACCAAGGCAGCAAAGAAGCGCATGGTTTCAGAAGCTCCTCGAACCGAACCCTCTCAACAGAAACTTTTTACTGTAGCAAGTTGGATTTGGGTTTTCAACAGAAAACGTGGGCCACAGAACACCTGGGAGGAAATGGCAGACCCGCCAGACTGGATCAGCCGCGCGCGGCGCGCATCACCTGGAAGAAGCCGAGCGGGCCTAACAGGCGGCTCGCTGCGAGCACGCCCCCCATCAGCGCGCCCATAATCCCAGGCAGGGCTGCGTCGGCGCCTGTCAGATACAGATTCCGCACCGGGGTTTGGACGCCGAGCCAGGGCCGTCGATAGCGATCGGGTGTGCCCGGGTAGCCGTAAATGGAACCAGACGGCGCAGCGGTGAAGTGTTCGAAAGTCAGGGGCGTGGCCAGCTCGGAGCATTCCACAAGGTCGCCGAATCCGGGGTAGTGCTGCTCGACCGCATGCAGCAGCGCCCCGCTTACGCGGTCCTTGGCCGATTCATAGCTAGCCGAGCGCCGGCGCCACGGTTCTTCGCGGTGGGCTTCCAGGGGCCGATAAGCCAGGGGGGCGATGATCTCCGCCGTGTGCCGCTCGGCGCGCGAATCCTTGAGGGAAGGAAACGAGAGATACGCCAGCGCCGCTCGGCCGTCGAGCAGCTCGTTGCGCCTGGCGTACATCTCGTCGTGGTCAAACGAGGAAAAGATCCAGTGATTCTCACCCTGAAAACCCAGCTCGCGGGGATCGCGCCGCAAGCCGAGGAACAACTCGACCACCTCAAAGCCTTGCGGCGGCGATTGCAGCTCGTCGCGGAACGGGAGCGGCAAGGAGGACGGCAGCAGGCGGGTGAAAGTGTTCCACGCCCCGGCGTCGGAGACGATGACCGGCGCTCGAAATTCCTCCAGGGACCCCTGCTTGCCCTTCTTGATGCGGACCTCGACGCCGGCGGCGCGGTCGCCTTGGAGAAGGATGCGGGTGACCTCGTGGTTGGGCCGCAGCTCGCCGCCGGCGCGGCCGATCAGAACGCCGGCCGCCTTGGCGATTTCGCCCGCGCCGCCGTCCGGATACCAGGCTCCCTGAAAGTAGTGCGTAGCAATCACGGCGTGCGTCACGAAGGCGCTCTGAGCGGGAGGCAATCCGTAGTCCGCCCATTGAGACGCGACGACGGCGCGCAGCCGCGGGTCGCGGAAACGCCGCTCCAGGTATTGCCCCGTGGTAGTCAATGGCAGGCCCGCAGTCAGATGGTTCGCCGCCTGCACGATCCAGCTCAAAGGCGCGGGCGCAGCCGCCGCCATCGAGCGACGCGTGAACCAGCCCGACGCCGATTGCAGGTCGCGGAAATATTGTTCGATGCTGGAGCGCTCACTTGGAAATGCCCGGACCAGATCCTCCCGAAAGCTGGCTTCACCCTTGCGCAGGCGGAAGCGCAGGCCGGGATAGACGAAAAGGTCGAACGCATCCGGCATGGGGTTCCAGGCTACGGCGCCCCCGGTGACGAGATCAAACAGCCGGCGCGCCATCATGCCGTCGCCCATTTGGCCCACGTAGTGAAGGCCGACGTCCCACGACCACCCGCCCGGACGGCTGAAAGTGTGGGTGAAGCCGCCGATCTTGAAGTGGCGCTCCAGCACGAGCACGCGCCACCCGCGCAAGTTCGCCATGATGCTGGCGAATGCCAGCGCCCCCATACCGGAGCCGATTACGATAGCTTCAAAATCGCTGCTGCCGGGCATACCTCTGCACCTGGAATCCCGATCTCTGCCGAGCAAGTTGGTTTCCAACCGGCGATGCGGGGGAGCGCCGAACCTAAAACGTCACGCGCAACCCGAGCTGGATGCGGCGCGGATCAAACGCCGAGGTGAAGCCCAGCGGCTGGCTCGGCGTGCGATCGTCGCGGCCGTACACGTTGAACGGGCCGGGGATGTTGCCCACCGTGTTGTTGACGCTGCCGAAGTTCAGCTTATTGAACAGATTGAACCCCTCGGCCATGAGGTCCAGACGGGCCCTCTCGCCGAAGCGGATGCGCCGGGCTAGGCGCGTGTCGAAGGTCCAGAAGCTCGGTCCGATCCCGGTGTTGCGGCCGGCGAAAAATGGGCGGTCGGTGGTGTTGTGGCGGTCGTTATTCAGCTCCGAGCCGGCCAGCAGGTTGAAGGGCCGCGGGCTGTCGTAGCGAAAGACGGGCGCTAAGGTGAAATCAGCCAGAGCCTTCCGCCACCCGGCTCGGCCGCCCGCCGCCGGCGTCTCGAAGACTCCATAGAGCACCACCTTGTGCCGCTCATCGAAGCTCGACAGTGCGCGCTCGCAGCGCCGGCAGGTCTGATCATTCGGTTGGAAGTCGCTGTTGTAATCCACGGTCTCGTCGATCGCCTTGCTGAAGGTGTAGTTGAAGTTGAAGCTGACATTCCGGCTGAAGCGCTTGCTGGCTTCGAGCGTCAGGCCGTTGTACCAGGAATTGGCGGTCGATTCGTAGACGTTGCTCTGGAATAGCAGCGGATCTTTGAAGTACTTGGTTCCGGTGGGATTATCCGGCGTGGGGCCCCAGTCGCGAATTCCCTTCAGCGGATTGACCGGCGCCGGCAGCAGATTATCGTCCCGGGAAGTCGTCAGGTGCACGCCGCGCACGAAGATGTAACCCGCCGACACTGACAAGCCCGGCGCCACTTCCCGCTCAATCTCGAAGCTGGCCTGCTGCGCGTAAGGGTTTTGGTAATCGGGGGAGTTGTGGAACAGCACCGTGAGCGGCGGGCGCGGGCCGGTCTGGCTCACGTTGATTCCGAACTGCGCCAAATCGGAAGCGAGAATCGAACGCTGCGGCGTCGGGACGCCGATGATCCCCTGGGCTCGCAGGGTTTGGAAGATGTGGACCGGACCGTTCACCGCCAGCGGATTGGCCGCACTCAGCACGGTCAGCACCTGCGCGATCTGCCGGTAGCCGTTGATCTCGTTCAGAGCGTTCACCACATAGTCAATCTGGTAATCGATGGCCGCGTAGAAAAGCCCGTAGCCGCCCCGGATGACGGTCTTGTGGTTGCCGCCCGGGTCCCACGCAAAGCCAAAGCGCGGCCCAAAGTTCTTCTTGTTGGTGGGCATGGGAGGCTTTCTCTGGTCCACTTCGTAGCGCACGCCCAGGTTCAGCGTCAGTTTTGGCGTCACTCGCCAGGCGTCCTCGACGAAGCCCGCATAGAGCGGGTAAACAGCCCGCACAATCGGATCGCCGAACCCCTGCTGGTAGGATTGCGCCAGGCCGAGATTAAACGCCTGCAGGGCGGTGATGGTGGTGGAGGCCAGAGCGGGGCTGACGAACGCCCCGGGGAGCGTCCCAAAAGTGAATCGCCCGCTGAAGAATGTGGCGGAGTTGCTGGTGTTCTGCCGGATCAGCGTGTAGGCGCCGAGTTTCAGGCTGTGGTTGCCCCTGACGATGCTGACGTTGTCGGCCAGCTCCTCCCGGCGGGTGATGGTGTCATTGGGAAGAAAGCGGTCGCGATTGAAGAAACCGTAACCCGGAATCTCAATCGCCGGCCCGTAAGGATCGTTCGATCCGGTGAATGGGTTGTAGTAGTTGAACTGGACGCGCGCCTCGTTGATCACTTGCGGCGAGAACAAGTGTGTCAACGACGCCAGCGCCGTGCTATCGAAGAAGTCCTGGATATAGCCGCGCGAAAACCCTACCAGCGCCGCGAGGTTCTGGTTGGTTTCATAGTCCTTGGTCACGTTGTAGCGAAAGTTCAACTGATTGCTGTCGTTGATGCGGTGGTCGAGGCGCACCAAGCCCTGGTAGGAATCCGACTGGAAGGGGAAAACGCCGCTGTTGCTCTTGAACATGTCAACGGTGCTGGGCGGGGCGGTCAGGGCGGCGCGCAACGGCCCCGCCTGGTTGGCAGGAAGGTTCCCCAGGATCGCCTCCTGGTCCGGCGTCGGCTGAAAGATGGAGAAGCTGGTCAGCACCGGCACGGTCACGAACTCGCGCCGCCGCAATTGCTCATAACCCGCGAAGAAAAAGGTCCGGTCCTTGACCACGGGCCCGCCAAGGGTGCCGCCGAATTGCTGGCGGTTCGAATCCGGCTTCACCCGAACGGCCCGGTCTCCCTGGAGCGCGAGGGCAAACGGATCGCCGGCATCGAGGTTCTGGTTGCGGAAGAAGCCGAACGCCGATCCGTGCAGGTCGTTAGACCCGCTCTTGGTGACGATGTTAATCACGCCACCGCGGGCCGAGCCGTGCTCGGCCGAGTAGTTCGTGCGGTTCACTTGAAACTCCTGCACGGTCTCCTGGCTGACCGTGGGCCGCACCCCTCCGCCGGCGTCGTTGGACTCGCCGCCGTCCACGCTGATGCTGTTGCCTCGCCCGTTGCTGCCGTAAAACGACAGGCCGCTGTCCGGCGTCTGCTTCACGCGGAAGCTGGTGGCGTCCGCCAGGGCCTTGGAGTCCGAGACGCCGGGAGCAAGCAGCGCAAACGTGAGATAGTCACGGCGATTGATCGGGAGATTGACCACGGCCTCCTGGGCAATCGTGTTCGCCTGCTGCGTGCTCTCCGTTTCAATCATTGGAGTCTCGGTCTGTATCTCCACGATCTGCGTGCTCGACCCCACGGCCAGCTTGAAATCCAGGGTCGCCGCCTGCCCGACCGTCAGCCCCACGCCCTTGCGGCTCTCGGTGCTGAAACCGTCTTTTTCCACCTTGACGTCGTACGCGCCGGGCGGAAGCAGCAGGAAGCGGTATTCACCCCGGTCGCTGCTGGTGGTGATGCGAGTGACGCCGGTATCCGCGCTGGTGAGGGACACCTTCGCGCCCGGGATGACGGCGTCGGAAGGATCCGTAATCATGCCGCTTAAGTCAGCGGTGGCTTTGGATTGCCCTAACGCGAACCCGGCAGAAAGGACCAGCCCCACAAGGCACGCAAAAACGAGCCTGCTCATGGACCCCTCCTGGCGATCTGTAACTGGCCCTTAACTTACTCGCATCGCAGGATGGTGTCAATCGGGTCGTGTCCCCGCCGTAACTCTTGTTAAAATAATAATTAACCGTTCCGGAGGTACGCAGAATGAGAATTCCGATCAAAGGCTATCGGCCGAAACCTCGCGATTTCCACCTCGCGCTCCTGCTAATCTTCACGTCGGGTGCGATTCCTCGTCTCTCCGCCGCACCAGTCATCGCCAGTGTGGTGAATGCGGCGAGCTATACCGACCCACGACTACCGGGTTCCGGCATCACGCCGGGCAGCATCTTCATTGTCACGGGGAGCGGGCTGGGACCCGCGAACATCGCTGTCGCACCGACCGCTTTCCAATCCACGAGCTTGAGTGGCACGTCCGTGAAGGTAACCGTCAATGCCACAACCGTGAAAGCACTGATGTACTACACGTCGGCAACCCAGGTGGCCGCGCTACTGCCCTCCAATACACCTCCAGGGGGCAGGAACTCGGGTAATCCGAACGCCCAAGTGACCATTACGGTTACTTACAACGGGGAGGACAGTGCCCCAACTTCCTTTCAGGGAGTGGGCTTCGGATTCGGGCTCTTTACCGTCGACAGCAGCGGAAGCGGGCCGGGTATCGTAACTTTTCCGGATTA
>DASQHK010000362.1:0-5651 GCA_035632135.1 Bryobacterales bacterium | reverse complement strand
GGTGGCGCTGGTGGGCCGCAGCGGCTGCGGCAAAACCACGCTGCTCAACCTGGCTGGCGCTATGGATTTCCCCACCACGGGCCGCGTCTGGCTGGATGGCGTGTGCACCTCCGAGCTGAGCGATGCCGCTCTCACCGAAGTACGGCGCCGCAAAGTCGGCTTCGTCTTCCAGTTTTTTCAGCTCCTGCCCACTCTGACGGCCGTGGAAAACGTAGAGCTGCCGTTGCTGCTCGCAGGCGAAGCCGGCGGCCGCGCGAGAGCGCTTGAATGCCTGCGCTGGGTGGAGATGGACACCATGGCCGGCCGATTCCCCCACCAGCTCTCCGGCGGCCAGATGCAGCGCGTTGCCATTGCCCGCGCGCTGGTGCACGCCCCGCAGCTCCTGCTTGCCGATGAGCCCATCGGCAACCTGGACACCGCGAGCGCCGACGTCGTGCTCGCCCTCCTCGGCCGCGCTGCTTCCGAGCTGGGCACGACCATCTTGATGGCTACCCACAGCATGGAAGCCGCCGCCGTGGCCTCCACCGTCGTCCGCCTGCGCGACGGCCGCATTGAGCGAACGCAGGAGGCGCAACGCCCGTGAATGCCGCGACTGGCCGCCACGCGGAAGCCGTCGCCGTGGCCGGGCGTGGCTCGGAAGCCGGTGTCGCCATTTCCGCCGTATTCGGCCCGCACCGCCGTCGCGTCGAGGAGGCCCGGCGCGCATGACCGCCCGGCTGCTGCTTTTCTATCGCCTGATCTTGCGTCCGCTTGCGCGCGAGCCGCTGCGCACGGCGCTCACGATCTTTGCAGTCGCTCTCGGCGTGGCGGTGGTGGTGGCGATTGATCTGGCCGGCGTGGCTGCGGCCGGCTCGTTCCGCTCGTCACTCGAAACGCTCGCCGGGCGCACCGACCTCGAGCTGAGCGCCGCCGGCGGTCTCGACGAGAGCTTGCTCGCCCGCCTCGTCCAGTTGCCCTACCCGCTGCGGTTCCGGCCGCGCATCGACGATTTCGCGCAGGAAGAAAGCTCGGGCCGGACCGTCCCGGTGGTCGGCCTCGATCTGATCGCCGAGAGCGAGCTTGCAGGAGCGGAGGTCGGCCCGGTCGAGCAAATCACCGGCGGCGTTTGGGTTGGCCCGCGCTTGGCCCGCGCGCCCGGCGCGAAGCTGCGCCTCACCCTCAACGACCGCTCGCGCGAGTTCACGGTGCGCGGCGTGCTGCATCTCGAGGGCCTGGCCCGCTTCACGCAGGACGACCTGGTCGTCATGGACATCGCCACCGCGCAGGAGGCGCTGGGCAAAGCCGGCCGCCTCGACCGCATCGAGGTGCTGCTGCCCCCCGGCGCCGACGTGAATTTCTGGGAGCAGAAACTGCGGCCTGAGCTGCCGGCCGGCGTCACGGTTCAGCGGCCCGGCGCACGCAGCGAAGAGAACCAGAAAATGCTCAGCGCCTTCCGCTGGAACCTGCGCGTGCTGAGCTATATATCATTAGTAGTCGGGGCGTTCCTGATCTACAACACCATCGGGATTTCCGTGGTACGGCGGCGCGCGGAGATCGGCGTGATGCGTGCGCTGGGCGCGACGCGCGGGGGCGTGCTCGCCGCGTTCCTGGCGGAGGCGGCGTTTTTCGGCGCGGCCGGCTCGCTCCTCGGCCTTGCGCTCGGCCGCCTGCTGGCCGCTGGCGCCGTGCAACTCCTCGCTTCCACCGTGCAGGCGCTCTACGTCAGCAGCCGCCCGGCGCCGATCGAGTGGACGACGACCTCTCTGCTGCTGGGCGCCGGACTCGGCCTGGGCGTGGCGCTGCTCTCGGCGCTGGCTCCGGCTCGCGAGGCGACGCAGGTGCCTCCCACCGAGGCCATGGCCCGCGGCCTGCGCGAATACCACGCGCGAATCCACTGGCATCGTGACCTGCTTGCCGCTACCGCGCTCTCTATCGCCGCAGCGATCGCCTCGCGTCTGCCGCCGGTCGAGGGCAAGCCGGTGTTCGGCTACGTGGCGACGTTTCTGCTGGTCGCCGCCTCCGCGCTGGCCGCTCCCGCGCTCGTGCTGGCCGTCGCGCGTTTTACTCGCTCCGCGTTCGGCGTCGAGGGCACGCTCGCCGTGCGCAGCCTCGCCGCCTCGCTCAACCGCACCTCCGTGATGGTCGGCGCGCTGTCAACCGCCGTCGCCATGATGGCCAGCGTCGGCATCATGGTCGGCAGCTTCCGCCAAACCGTGCTGCTGTGGATGGACAACCAGCTCCGCGCCGACCTCTATCTGCGGCCGGCGGGCCGCGCCGGCGCCGGCCAGCACCCCACGCTCGATCCCGCCGTCGCCGACCGCATCGAGAGCCTGTCCGGCGTGGACGCCGTTGACCGCTTCCGTGCTTACGAGATCAGCTTCGGCGGCCTGCCCTGCACCCTCGCCGGCGGCGAGACCCGCATCGTCTCGCGCTTCGGCCGGCTGCGATTCCTGCCCGGCCAAAACAGAGCCGCCATCCTCGCCGAGCTGCCGCAGGGCGATAGCGCCATCATCAGCGAGCCGTTCGCCATCAAGCACCATCTCCGCGCCGGCGATTCGATCGAGCTGCCCCTGGCGGGCACGCCGCGGCGATTCCACATCCTCGGCGTGTATTACGACTACTCGAGCGAGCGCGGCTTCATCATCCTCGATCGGGGCACGCTGCTCCGCTATCTTCCTGATCTGGCGCCCTCCAACCTTGCCGTCTACGTCAAGCCCGGAGCCGGCCTTGACCAGGTCCGCCGGGAGGTCGAGCAAGCCATCGCCGGCCACCGGATCCTCATCACTTCCAACCGCAGCCTGCGCGCCGAAGCCATTCGCACCTTCGACCGCACCTTCGCCATCACTTACGCGCTCGAGGCCGTGGCCATCCTGGTGGCCATTCTGGGCGTGGCCGGCGCGCTTCTGGCGCTTGTCATCGACCGCCGCCGCGAGCTTGGCCTGCTGCGCTTTCTGGGCGCTTCGGCTGTGCAGGTTCGCCGGCTGCTGTTCTTCGAAGCGGGCCTGCTCGGTCTGCTCGCCAACCTGCTCGGCCTGGCGCTGGGCGCGCTGCTTTCGCTCATCCTGATCTTCGTCATCAACAAGCAATCGTTCGGCTGGACCATCCAGTTCCACTGGCCCGTGGCGCTGCTCGCAGCCGCGCTCACCCTGATTTACGCCGCCACCCTTGCCGCCGCGTGGCTGCCCGCTCGCGCGGCCGCGCGCCTCAATCCCATCGAGGTGGTGCATGAGGAGTAGCATCCTGCCGCACCTCTCGCTGCTCGCGGCGCTCACCTTCGAGCTGGCGCTGCCCGGCTACCGCTACGAGTTTCCTCGTGACCACTTCAGCCACCCGAATTACCAGACCGAGTGGTGGTATTACACCGGCAATTTGACGACGCGCACAGCCCCAACCGCGCCGCGAGGCGCGCGCCAAACAAAGCCCCGCCGCTTCGGCTTCGAGCTGACTTTTTTCCGCAAAGCCGTGGCACGACCCGGCAAGCCCGCCACCGCTTGGGACCTCGACGATCTGTACCTCGCCCATCTCGCGCTCAGCGACCTCGACGGCGGCCGGTTCTACTCAACCGAGCGACTCAACCGCGCCGGCCCCGGCCTGGCGGGAGCATCGCTCGAGGACCGGCGCATCTGGAACGGCAACTGGCAGGTGCGCTGGGATGGCGAGCGGCAGCGCTTGCAGGCCGTCACCGGCGACTTTTCTTTCGCCCTCGATCTTGATCCGCAAAGGCCTCCCGTCATTCACGGCCGCGACGGCCTCAGCCGCAAAGGCCCCGCCCGCGGCGAAGCCTCGCACTACATCTCTTTCACGCGCCTCGCCGCCGCCGGCTCCGTCACGCTCAAGGGCGAGCGCTCCGAGGTCTCCGGCCTCGCCTGGATGGACCACGAGTTCTTTACCCATCAGCTAGACCCAGCGCAGGCCGGCTGGGACTGGATGAGCATCCAGCTCGACAACGCGACCGAGCTGATGCTCTATCGCCTGCGCCGCCGCGAGGGCTCCGCCGACCCCTACTCCTCCGGCACCTTTATCGATCGCGCCGGCCGCGCCCGGCATCTCGAAGCGCGCGACTTCGCCATGGAGCCGCTCGAGACTTGGACCAGCCCGGCCACCGGCGCCCGCTACCCCATACACTGGCAGGTCCGCCTGCCCTCCCTCTCGCTCGACCTCGACTGCGCCACGCCGCTCGCCTCGCAGGAGATGGTGAGCCCCGGCAAGTCCGGCCCCAACTATTGGGAAGGCGCCGTCACCTATCGCGGCCGCCTCGGTTCAGCCCCGATCACCGGCGTGGGTTACCTTGAGATGACGGGCTACGACCGTCCCCTGCGCCTCGATTGACTTGCCGCGCCCGCGCCCTTACCATAAATCACCCGGCGGCCCAGGCGCACGGCCTGTGGCGTCCCAGGAGAAGACGCACCGTGAGCGACAAAGTAAACCGCGTTTCCGTAGACCTCTCACCATTTCCCAACCTGGTGGTCATCTATCTCGGCATGCGGGTGAACACCTTGCGAGGCGTCAAGACGCTGCTCGGGTTCGGATCGAGAACCCGGGCCGCGGTGGACGCCCAACCCGACGGGTTGCTGCTGCACGAGAATTTGATGTTCTCGCTCGTCCCGCCCCACGCCGGGATGCGCCAATACTGGCGCGACTTCGAATCGCTCGAGGCCTGGGCGCGCTCGCTGCCGCACCAGCAATGGTGGCAGCAGTTCCTGCGCGATTCCGGCGGCACTGGCTTCTGGCACGAGACCTACTTCCTGCGCGGCGGCATAGAGGCGATCTATGACGACATCCCTGCCCCCGTGGGACTGCTGCAATTCGCCCCGGCGCGTCCGGCCCGCGGCCCGATGTTTTCCGCGCGCCAGCGCCTGGGTCTCGGCGGTGAGCCGCCGGCCACAGCGCCCGTTTCAGAAGGTGACCTCTACAAGTAAGGAGCAATATCTATGCGCAACCGTAAGCTTTCTCGCCGCGCCTGGCTGGCTGCCGGGAGCGGTCTCGCCGGCCTAGCCGCGCTGCCCGCCTCCGCGGCCGGCCCAGCCGAGCGGCTCAAGGTCACCCAGGTCGAGCTGTTCCAGGTCGTCGTCCCCATGCAGCCCGACATCATCAACAGCCCGGAGTTCGGTCCCGACGCGCTCACCGAGTTCCCCAGCCTCCCCAAGTTCATACTGAAAGTACATACCGACGCCGGCATCGTCGGCATCGGCGAGACCGAGCGCGACCTGAAAGAAGCTCCCGTGCGCCAGAACGCCGAGTTTCTGCGCGGCAAGAACATTCTCGACTTCAACCTCACGCGGCTCCCGCTGCCCAGCCACGCCGGCTATGCGGGCTTCGAAATGGCGCTCTACGACGCCGTGGGCAAGGCCGTCGGCTGGCCCGTCTACCGCCTGCTCGGAGGCCTCGCCCAGCGCAAGGTGCTGGTCAACTACTGGTGCGGGCGCAAGAACCCGGCCGACATCCGCCGCGTCGCCGAGCGCGCGGTGGCCGGCCATTTCCAGGGCATCAAGATCAAGGGCCGCCCCGGCGACCCGGTCGTGAAGGCGGTCGAAGCCATCGCCGCCGTTTCGCCGGCGCTGAAGGTCACGGTCGATTTCAACGCCCACCACAAGGACGCGGCCGAGTTCCTGCCCATCGGCAAGGGACTCGACGCGGCCGGCAACATGCTCGTCATCGAGGACCCTATTACC
>DASQHK010000361.1:0-8985 GCA_035632135.1 Bryobacterales bacterium | reverse complement strand
CAAGGGGATACACGCGACGAAGCGCTCAAGAATATTCGTGAAGCCATCGAGTTGTACGTTGAAGATTGCCTTGCTGCGGGGGACCCGGTGCCGGAAGAGGCGGACCGGGAGATTGTTGAAGTCAAGACAGGGGCCTAATGGCCAAGCTGCCCGCCGACCTTTCGGGGCAAGAGTTGCGAAAGGTTTTGGAGCAGGTTGGATTCGTCTTTCGCCGGCAGCGTGGAAGTCATATGATCCTAAGGCGGGCGGAGCCTTACGCTCGCAGCGGTGGTTCCAGATCACAAGCGGTTGCGTCCCGGCACCCTGCGCCAGATCCTTCATGAAGCAGGGCTGACGGTTGACGAATTGATAGAACTCCTCTGAGCGGACCGGACGGAAAGTCACGAGAGGACGGGTCTATGAGAGGCCTACTTGGCTCGGGACCACGCGCGTGGCATAAGCCGTTCCTTTTCGCGGCGAAGGACGAGTACGCGCCGCCGACGCCGCCTCTCGGAATTTTAGCAACGCGAGCCTGTGGCCAGCAGGCAGGGAGTTGGCGTCAGTGCGGCAGCGCGTGCAGGATGGTCGCGCGGCGGCGGGCCGCTTCTTGCGCGCCGGGGGTGCCGGGGGCGAGGCGCTCCACCTGCGCGTAGGCTTCGGCGGCGCGGTGGAGGTCGCCGAGAGCCTGGTAGGCATCAGCAAGAGTCATGGTGGCGGCGGGGTCGGAAGGATCGATGCGGAGGGCGGCCCGGGCGTGCTCGGCGGCGGCCGCGGCATCGCGGGCCTGGTAGAGCAACGCGTTGGCGTAGTTGGCCTGGACGAGCGAACTGTCAGAGGAGACCACGGCGGCGCTTGAGAACAGAGCCAGGTGGTCGTGCCAGTCGGCGTTGCGGAGCACGGTGCGGCCGGCGTAGAACAGGGCGAGCAGAATCGCAAAGGCGGTGGCGGCTTCGCGGCGGCGCGGCGCCTGCTGGGCGCGAGCGATGGCGTAAGCGATGGCGCAGGTGAACCCTAGAGACGGGAGATAGAGCAGGCGCTCGGCCATGATGGTGCCGATGGGGCGGAGGAAGTTGGAGGCGATCGAAAACGTCGCCAGAAAAAATGCCAGGCAAAAGAACCAGGCACGGGCGCCGCGAAGGAAGGCGCAGAGAGCCGCCGCGCACAGGGCGAGCAACGCGGCGGCGGAGAGAAGGAACCAGGGATCGGCCGGGTGTGCAACGAGCGGGATCTGGTTGAAGGAATAGTCGGCCGAGAGCGGGATCGGGAACAGCAGCAGCCACAGGTATTTGCCTAAGACGACGGCGGCGGTTAGCAGGCGCGTCGCAAGAGCCGCGTGGGCCAGGGGGTTCGAGGCGGGGTTGATGTAGAGCGGTGCGAAGCCCCCTAGCACGACATAGCGCAGGCCGAGGGCGGCGGCGGCAGCGGCGGCGAGGGCGGCGTAGCGTAGCGGGTCGGGACGGCGGCGAAGAACGTAGTCGGTGAGCGGCGGGACGGCGAGGAAGGTGAAGGCGCTCTCCTTGCTGAGGACGGCGAGGAAGAACGCCAGCGCGGCGAAGGCCACGAAACGCCGCTCGGGGCGCAGATAGAGCCACCAGGCAAGCAAGAAAAATAGCGCCGCGAGCGATTCGGTGCGGCCGGCGATGTACGCCACGCCTTCCGTGCGGATGGGATGCAAAGCGAAGAGCAGGCCGCTCCAGAGGGCGAAGGTGCGGTCGGCGAAAAGCTCGGCGATCAGGAAGAAGACGAGAGCCGCGTTGGCCGCGTGGATCAGAAGGTTGACCAGGTGATAGCCCCAGGGATGGAGCCCGCCGAGAGCGTAGTTGATGGCGTAAGAGAGCACCACGATGGGGCGATAGAGGCCGCCGTGGCCTTCGACCGCTTGCCAGTAGTGCGAGCCGAAAATGCGCGCGAGGTTGGCGAAACCGAGGCTGTGGAGGAGCGGGTTGTGCTCGACGAGCGAGGTGTCGTCGAAGACGAAGTCGCCGCCCAGGGAGTTGAGATAGACAGCGACGGCGGCGGCGAAGACGAGGCCGGCGAGAACACGGGGGCGGGCCAGCCAGGGAGTTGCGGCGGGCGTGGGCTTTGCTTTGGCCGCGCCCGGGGACGCGGCGGGCGCCCCGCGGCCCTTATTTTTTGCCCGGGCCATAGATGACGCGGCCCGCCAGAGCTTCCGTGCGGCGTCCGTTTTCGAAGGTCACCGCGCCGTTGACGAGGACGTAGTAGACGCCCACCGCGTACTGGTGCGGGTTTTCGTAGGTGGCGCGGTCGGCGATCTTGTTGGGGTCGAAGACGGTGAGATCGGCCCAGTTGCCAACCCTGATGCGGCCGCGGTCGCGGATGCCGAGCTTGTCGGCGTTCATGCTGGTCATTTTCTTGACGGCTTCGGGGAGCGCGAGCACGTGCAGCTCGCGCACGTAGCGGCCGAGCACGCGGGGGAACGTGCCGTAGTACCGCGGATGCGGATGCGTGCGGCCGGTGGGGCCTTCGTTGCTGACGGCCGTGCCGTCGGAGCCGATGGAGGTCCAGGGCTGCTTGAGAGCGAGCTGCATGTCGGGCTCGGAGTGGTGGAAGTAGACCGTGGGGACGCTGCCGTTTTCTTCGAGGAGAACGTCGAAGAGCACGCTGACAGGATCGCCCCCACGAGAGGCGATCAGGTCGCTCATGCGTTTGCCCTGGAAGGGCTTGTTGCGCGGGTCGTGCAGCGAAACGAGCAGCATGCCGGCCCAGCCGTCCCCGGTCGCTAAGTAGTGGTTATACCAATTGGGGAGGCCGGTGAGGATCTCCCGGCGCATGCGCTCGCGCAGCTTGGGGTCGCGGAGGCGCTCAAGCATCCTGGCCCGGCCGCCGTCGTGCGCCCAGGGCGGAATGATGGCGGATAGATTGTTCTGGCCGGCGGTGTAAGGATAGACGTTGGCGGTAACGTGGTAGCCCTCGTCGCGGGCCTTCTGGATCATGGCGACTACTTCGTTCATGCGGCCCCAGAGTTTCTTGTGGGCGATCTTGAGGTGGATGATGTCCACCGGGATGTTGGCGCCCTTGGCGATGGCGATGGCCTCGGCCACGGACTTGAACACGCCCTCGCCCTCGTCGCGCATGTGCGTGGAGTAGATGCCGCCATACTCTTTGGCGACCTTCGAAAGCTCGATGAGCTGCTCGGTGGTGATGAGATTGGCGGGCGGCATGAGCAGCGAGGTCGAGAGGCCCATGGCCCCTTCCTGCATGGCCTGGGCGACGAGCTTCTTCATTTGCTCCAGCTCGGCGGGCGTGGCCGGGGTCATCGTCTCGCCTTTCACGTAGGTCCAGACCTGGCCTTCGCCGACGTAGGAAGCGATGTTGGTGGCCATGTGGTGGCGCTCGATGTGGTCGAAGTAGCCGCCGAGAGTGGTCCAATCGACCTGCACGCCCTCCATGCGCGGCGCGGAGCCTTCGTGAATCGGGCCGGCTGAGCCGCCTTCACCGAGGATCATCGTCGTCACGCCCTGGCGGATCATGCTCTCCGCCTTCGGCTCGATCAGGATCGCGTAGTCGGAGTGGTTGTGCATGTCGATGAAGCCGGGCGCGGTGACCAAGCCGGCGGCGGCGATGCGGCGATAGGCGGGGGCTTGGGTGAGGTCGCCGAGCTGGACGATTTTGCCGCCTCGCACGCCGATATCGGTGTAGACGGGCGGGTTGCCGTCGCCATCGAGCACGGCGCCGCCGGTGATCACAACGTCGTAGGGGACGTCGGCATTTCGGAAAGAACAGGCGGCGCTGCCGAGCAGGAGGACGAGCAGCGGCGCGAGAAGGATTGGTCGGGTCATGATTCCTTTCCCGCGGCCTCGCGGGCGCAGTAGTCGAAGAGCAGTTGCCACTCGGCGCGCTGGATCTCGCGCAGCGTCTGCTCCAGTTGGGCGTTGGGGCGGCGGTGCGCTTCTTCGCAAGCGTCGAGGAAGCGGAAGGGGTCCCACGCGGCGCTGGTCTTCACTTCGGGCCAGCGGTCGCCGGCGATCTCGATGGCGGCCTCGCGCAGGGCCGGGAAAATTTCGTGCCGGCCGACCTTCCGGAACCAGTAGGCGGAGTTGGAAAAATCGGGCTCCTGCCGATGCATCAGCCCGTGCCAATAGCTGCCGGTAGCGCTGTGGATCTCCTGGGCGATTTTATGCGCTTCGTCGAGGCAGGAAAGATAAAGGAACAGGCCGCAACGGACCACGGGCGGGAGCGGGTCCTGCTCAAGCCGCCGGCGCGCCGGCTCGGAGACGCATGCGCCACCGGCCAGGGGCAGGAGACGATGACCGGGCGTGCCCTCGGGGTCCGCGAGTGCTAAAATCTCAGCGACTGTCGAGCCGTAGTCGGCGGCGTGGAATCGGAGCATGAAGGTTGGATTGTAACCCAATTTGAAACTGCCGACGAAGGCGGACGAACGGGAGGCATTTATGA
Source organism: Bryobacterales bacterium (assembly GCA_035632135.1). GTDB lineage: Bacteria > Acidobacteriota > Terriglobia > Bryobacterales > JACQDG01 > DASQHK01. The sequence goes on along the minus strand of DASQHK010000361.1, from coordinate 4,590 downwards.
AGCGAACGGAAAAACTTTCACGGCGGGCTCTTCTTAGCGCGGGCGTAAGCGCGGGCGTGGCGGCGCCCCTAGCGCGGGCGGCGGGCGCTCCGGCGGCGGTGCAGCCGGCCGCCGACGTCTATCGGCGGCTGGGCGTGCGCACGTTTATCAACGCGGTGGGAACGCTGACGACGTTCAGCGGGACGCTGTCGCCGCCGGAAGTGCGGCAGGCGATGGAGCAAGCATCGCGGAACTTCGTGGCCATCCATGAGCTGCAAGCGAAGGTCGGCCAGCGGCTGGCGGAGTTGACGGGCGCGGAGGCGGCGTTCGTCACGGCGGGCGCTTCAGCGGCGCTGTGCCTGGCGACGTGCGCGGTGACGGCGGGCAAGGACCGGGTCAAAATGAACCAGCTTCCCGACCTGACCGGGATGAAGAGCGAGTTCATCATCCAGAAAGTCCACCGGAACCCTTACGATCACGCGTTCCGCATGGTGGGCGTGAAGCTCGTCAACGTGGAGACAGCCGACGACATTCGCCGCGCCATTAACGAAAAGACCGCCGCGCTGGCCATGGTGCTGAGCCACAACAGCATGGGGCACAAGGTGCAGCTCGACGAGATGATTGCGCTGGCGCACGGGGCCGGACTGCCGCTGATTCTGGATGCGGCAGCGGAGATTCCGCCGGGCGAGAACCTGAGCAAGTTTGTGAAGATGGGCGCGGACCTGGTCGCCTTCAGCGGCGGCAAGAACCTGCGCGGCCCGCAGTGCAGCGGCATGCTGCTGGGGCGCAAAGATTTGGTCGAGGCGGCGTATGCGAACAGCTCGCCGAACAACTACTTCGCGCGCATCGCCAAAGTCGGCAAAGAGGAGATCGTGGGGCTGCTGGCGGCGGTGGAGCTGTACCTGAAAAAAGACCATGACGCCGAGCGGAAGGAGTGGTACGCTATGCTCAACCGGGTTAGCGAACGGTTAAAAGGGGTCCCGACCGTGCGCACGGAATTTATCACCAACGGCGATTTCAGCCACTCGCCGCGGCTCTCGGTGCAGTGGGACGAGGCGCGGATGGGTGTGACGCTCGACCAGATGGTGAAGCGGCTGCGCGCGGGCGAGCCGTCGATCGAAGCGAGCGACATGACCAGATTCCGGCCGGCCTGGAAAGGCCTCGGCATTTTTCCCTACAACCTGATGCCCGGCGAGGAAATCGTGATCGCCGAGCGGGTGAAGCAAATCCTCACAACCAGGGCATAGGAGCCGCCGATGAGCACCGATACAAACCGATGGATGATTCTGTTGCTGCTGGCAGCGCTGGCGCTCGGATTGCTGGGAGCGCAGACGCTGGACACCGGGATTCTGGGGCGAGTGACCGACCCGAGCGGGGCGGTGATATCGGGGGCGAACATCACGGTCACCCAGACGGCCACGGGCGTCTCGCACACGGCGACCACCGACGCTTCGGGCCACTACGAGGTGCGGTACCTGGTGCCCGGAGAGTATGCAGTGGAGGCCAAGGCGCAGGGTTTTCGCACGGAGCGCCAGACCGGCATCGTGATCCAGATCGGCCAGCAGGCGCCCATTGATTTTTCGCTCCAGGTGGGCAGCGTGGTGGAGACGGTAGATGTGAACGCGGCGGCGCCGCTGGCGCAAACCGAGAACGCGACCTTGGGCGAAGTGGTGGGCACCGAGCGCATCGTGAACCTCCCGCTGAACGGCCGCAACTTCGCCCAGCTTGCGGTGCTCGCGCCGGGCGTCCGCATCGACAACTCGGGCAACGTGCGCACCCGCATCATCGCCGACGGCGCGCGCGACATCAACATGCAGATCTCCGTTGACGGCGTTACTGCCGTCAATAACCGGCACAACTTCATCGTGTTCTACCCCTCCATCGACGCCATTCAGGAGTTCAAGGTTCAAACCGGCAACTATTCGGCGGAATACGGCGGCAACGCCGGGGTTAACGTCAACGTGCAGCTTCGCTCCGGCACCAACCAGCTCCACGGCACGATGTACGATTTTCTGCGCAACAATCATCTGGACGCCCGCGGCTATTTTCGCCCCGAGCCGTTCCCCAAGGACCAGTTACGGCGCAACCAGTTCGGCGGCATCCTCTCCGGCCCGATCCGCAAAGACAAGACGTTCTATCTCATCAGCTACGAGGGCCAGCGTCAGTTGCAGGAGAGCCCCGGCACCAGCATCGTGCTTACGCCGGCGCAGCGCCAGGGGAATTTTTCCGATTCCAGCAGGCCGGTGATTGATCCGACCACGGGCGCGCAGTTCCCCGGCAATATCGTCCCATCCAGCCGGCTCAATCCGGTCGCGACCAACCTGCTCCAATACATGCCGCTGCCGAATTCCACGGGCACTGTCAACTACAACGGGGTCACGCGCGGCCTCACCAACATCGACCAAGGCATCGCCCGCGTGGACCACTACTTCAGCGAGAGGGACCAGGTCTTCGTCCACTACATCTACTCTGCCCGCGACTACCCGAGCTACGACCTGAATCCCAACTTTTATTTCGGCGCGACTTTCCCCAACACCAGCTTCGCCGGCCAGTATCTGCACACCTTCAGCCCGACCCTGCTGAACGAAGTACGCTTCGGCTGGCAGAAGGGCCACGTGCAGTTGCTCAGCCCGCGGCAAAACACCAGCTTCCGCGTCTCCGACCTCGGCATCAACGGCATGAACGTCGGCGGGCCGAGCGGCCGCCCTCTCACCGCGCCCGAATCGGGCTTTCCGGTGATCGGCATCAGCGGCTATCTGGGATTGGGGGACGACCAGGCTTCCTCCAACCTCGACGACAGCCGCACCTACCAGTGGGTCGACAACCTCAGCATCATCCACGGCCGCCACTCCATGAAGATGGGCGTGGACGCCCGGCGCCTGCTCGACGACGCCACCACCAACAACTGGCCGTTCGGCCAGATCGCCTTCACCGGCGACATCACCGGCAACGCCGCCGCCGACTATATGCTCGGCTTCCCCAAGACCACGCTCACGCCGGAAGGCGTTCCCATCACCAAGTCCCGGCAATGGCGCTTCGGCTTCTATTTCCAGGATGACTGGAAGGTCAGCGAGAAGCTCACGCTCAACCTGGGAATCCGCTATGACCTGATCGGCCTGCCCCACGATATCAGCGGCATCGACCGCACGCTGCGCTTTGACATGGGTCCCCAACCGGTGCTGTGGCCCACCCCCGGGCAGCAGGCTGATCTCTGGCTCAACGAGTACTGGCACATCGGCCCGCGCGTCGGCTTCGCCTACCGGCTCGACAACAAAACCGTTGTCCGGGGCGGCTACGGCATCTTCACCGCCGCAAATCACTTCGACAACCTCAACATTTTGCAGCTCAACCCTCCCGCCGCCGGCAGCCTCACCGTGACCAACCCGAACCTGAACCCGGTCGCTACGCTGCAGGACCCGGTGCCGGCCGCGCTTTATCCAGTCGCGCCGATCTTCAATGTGGTTTCCATTCCGCCGGATCGCCGCCACCTCAACGCCTACATCCAGAACTTCACCTTCATGGCCTCCCGCGAGTTCACCCGGAACGACATGCTCGAAGTGGGCTGGGCGGCCAGCAAGGGAACCGATCTGGACACCAGCGTCAACAACTGGAACAGCCCCGATCCGGGCCCCGGCACCATTCAGACGCGGCGCCCCTACCCCCAGTACGCCCGCATCCGCATGATGACCACCGACGCGAACAGCATCTACCATGCCCTGCAAACCCGCTATGAGCACCGCTTCTCGCGCGGCTTAAGTATTACGGCTAACTATACGTGGTCCCACATGATCGACGATGCCGCCCAGAGCACGAACCGCGGCGCCTGCACGTGCCAGGACCCGCGCCATCGCGGCGCGCTCGAGCGCGCCAGCAGCATTTTCGACAATCGTCACCGCCTGGTGGTGGGTTACGTGTGGGATGTTCCTTTGGCCAAGAATCTCGGAGGCGCACCCGGGCTGTTGCTGCACGGCTGGGAGATCGGCGGCCTGGTCACCATGCAAACCGGCCTGCCGTTCAACATCACGCAGAGCGGGGACAGCGAGAACGTGGATGGCTTGTGGGAGCGGCCAAACCTGACGGGCCAGCCGATAGGCGTGGCGAACCCCAACGCCGCCGGCTGGTTCAACACCGGGGCCTTCTCGCGCGCCACGACCTATGGGACCACGCCGCGCGACGCCGTGGTCGGCCCCGGCGTTCACACCTTCGATCTCTCCGGATCGAAGTCGTTCAAGATGCCGTACCGCGAGGGGCATGAGCTGATGTTCCGGGCAGAGTTTTTCAATGCTTTCAACACCCCGCAACTCAACGCGCCGGGCAGCACACTGGGAACCGGGACGTTCGGGCGCGTGACCAGCACGTTCAGCGACCAGCGGCAGATCCAGTTGGCGCTGAAATATTCGTTCTGACCTGCGACCGCGCCGCCGGGGCGCCTCGGCCGGCAATGAGAAAGGTCCTTCTCTCCTGGTCCGGCGGCAAAGACAGCGCCTGGGCGCTGCATGTGCTTCGCCGCTCGCCGGACGTTTCCATTGCCGGCCTGCTCACCACTTTCAACGAAGCCTTCGACCGCGTCGCCATGCACGCGGTTCGCCGCAGCCTGATTGAAGCGCAGGC
>DASQHK010000360.1:0-7964 GCA_035632135.1 Bryobacterales bacterium | reverse complement strand
GCCTGGGGTGGCTCGAGCTGGGCTGGGACGAGCTTCATTCCCAGTCGGAGCGCGCGGCCCTACACCGCGAGGCCTGCCAGGCGCTGCTCGACAAGGGATGCGCCTACCGGGATTTCACGCCGGCCGGCTCCGAGCCGGAGGCCCCGGAGCGCGACCGCTCGGGCGCGCCGTGGCTCTCGAATCCCGGCCAGCGTGAAATCAGCCGCGAGGAGAGCGGGCGGCGAGGGGCGGCGGGCGAGCCGTTTGTGCTGCGCTACCGCGTGCCGCGCGAGCGCGTGGCCGAGATCCGGTTCGACGATCTGGTTTACGGCCCGCAGGCCCGCTCGACCGGTGACATCGAAGATTTCGCGCTGGCCCGCAGCGACGGCACGCCGACTTACCATCTCGCCTCCTGCGCCGACGATGCCGATCTGCATATCAGCCATATCATCCGGGGCCAGGATCACCTCGCCAATACCTTCAAGCACCTGCTGATTTTCGAGGGTCTGGGCGCCGCGCGGCCCTGCTTCGCGCACCTGCCGCTGCTGCTCGCTCCGGACGGCTCGAAACTCTCCAAGCGCCGCCACGGCCAGGTGGTGAGCGTTACGGCCTATCGCGACGCCGGCTTCCTGCCGCACGCCTTCGTCAACTTTCTGAGCCTGCTCGGCTGGTCACCCAAGGACAACCGCGAAGTGCTCTCGCGGCAGGAGCTGATCGAGCTGTTCTCGCTCGAAGGCATCAACCGCAACAACGCCGTGGTGAGCTACCAGGAAAACGACGCGGAGAACTGGCCCGATCCGAAGGCGACCTGGCTCAACACCCAGCATCTGCGCGCCATGCCGATTGAGGATCTGCTCCCCTACGTAGAGAAAGAGCTGCGCGCGGCCGGGCTGTGGAAAGACGCCTACGCCGGCGGCGAGCAGGCGTGGCTTGCAAAGACGGTGAACCTGATCCGCACGCGCTACAGCACGCTGCGCGACTTCAGCCGCCGAGGGGCGGCGTATTTCAGCGACGAATTCCCCATCGAGCCCGCCGCCCAGGCGAAGCTCGAAACCCCCGGCGCGCGCGAGCTGCTGCGCGAGCTGGGCGGCCGGCTGGCGCAAAGCAGCGAGTTCTCCGAGGAGAGTGTGGAGCGCGAGCTGCGGGCGCTGGCCGGCGAGCGCGGCGTGAAGGCGGGCGTCATTATCAATGCGGCGCGGGCGGCGCTCAGCGGCCAGAGCGTTGGCCCCAGCGCCTTCGCGGTGTTCACCGCGGTGGGCCGCGAGCGCGTGATCCGGCGGCTGAAGGATTCGGCATGCTGATCGTAGGCATCGGCGGGCTGCGGCTTTGGGAATGTGGCCGGCCTTCACGACGCGCGGGGCGGCCAGACCTCCTCTGCGTTCGCGGCGCTCGGCAGAGCGCGCGCCATACAGCAAATGAGGAATGCTCCATGCTGATCGTGGGCATCGGCGGGCTGCGCGGCTTTGGGAATGGCGCCGGCACTCACGACGCGCTGGGCGGCGACGGTGTGATGGCCTCCTCCGCGCTCGCCGCGCTCGGCCGCAATGGCGCAATACAGCGACGGAGGAACCCTCCATGCTGATCGTGGGCATCGGCGGGCTGTTGCGCGACGCGGCGGCGGCGGTGATCCGCGACGGTGAGCTGGTGGCGGCCATCGAAGAAGAAAAGCTGCGGCCCTGGACGCGCCGGCCTGGCACGCTGCCGCTCGAAGCGATCCGCGCTTCTCTGGCGATGGCCGGCGCCAAGGCCGAGCAGGCGGACTGGGTGATCCTGGCCGGGCCGCTCGGCGCCGGCGCCAGCTCGCACCTCCACGTGGAGGTCAAGTCGCTGTTTCCCAACGGCCGCATTCGCGTGGTCGATCACCACACCGCCCACGCGGCCAGCGCCTTCTTCGCGTCGCCGTTCGAGCGCGCCACGGTTCTCACCCTTGACCGCGCCGGCGACATGCGCTGCGGCGCGCTCTGGCGCGCGGAAGGCAACGCGCTGCGGCTCGAGGAAGAGCTGTATGCGCCCGACTCGCCCGCCGATTTCTACGGCCGCATCACCACGCTGCTCGGCTTCCGCGCCCGCGCCGAGGAGCACAAGGTGCAGTGGCTCTCGGCCGCCGGCAGCCCGGCCTACGCCGACTTGTTCCGCCAGATGATGGGCGTCAACTCGCACGGCTGGCCCAGCTTCGACCGCAGCTACTTCGACACCGACCATCCCACGCGCGGCGGCTTCAGCGAAAAATTCTTCGCGCGGCTGGGCGTGAAGGGCCCCGGCGAGATCACGGCCGAGATGCGGCTCGATATCGCGGCGAGCGTGCAGCGGGCGATCGAATCGGTGGTGCTCGATCTCACGGGCAGCGGGGAAAATCTGTGCCTGGCGGGCGGGCTGGCGCTCAACGCGCTGCTGGTGGCGGCGCTTGAAAACTCGGGCTGCTACCAGAAGGTCTACGTGCAGCCGGCGGCCGGCAATTCCGGCACCGCGCTTGGCGCGGCGCTCTACGGCTGGCACCACGCGCTCGGGCGCCGCGAACGCGTCCCCGCCGGCAACCTTTGTTATGGACCGGGCTTCGACCGCGAGGAGATCAAGAAGGTTTTGGAGAATTGCAAGCTGCGCTTCCGCTATCTTCTCACCGAGGGCGAGCTGATCGACACGGCGGTGCGCAAGCTCGCCGATCGCCAGATCGTGGCGTGGTATCAGGGCCGCATGGAGTTCGGTCCGCGGGCGCTCGGCAATCGCAGCATTCTGGCCTCGCCGCTCAATCCCTATTCCACCGAGAACCTGAACCTCTACATCAAGCACCGCGAGCCGTTCCGCAAGTTCGCGGCGTCGGTCCCGGCCGAGCGCGCCGGCGAGTATTTCCAGTGCGGCCCCAACGCGCGCTTTCTGGCCACGGTCAGCCGCGTGCGCGCGCCCTACCGGCAGCAGTTTGAGGCGGCGCTGCTGGGCGGCGACCTGATCCGCGTCCACGCCGTGCATCGCGAAGACAACCCGCTCTACTGGGAGCTGCTCGAAGCCGCGGGGCGGGCGAGCGGCCTGCCCGTGCTCTACAACACGTCGTTCAATTTGTTCGGCGAGCCGCTGGTGTGCGACCCGCGCGACGCCGTGCGCAGCTTTTATTCCTCGGGCATCGACTCGATGTTTGTGGGTAACTTTTTCCTGGAGAAGTGATCCAATGGAAGGGAGATTTCTTATGATCCGACAACTCTTGCAACTGGGCGCAGCGGCTGCACTGCTCGCGGGCGTTTGCGCCGCCGAGCAAAAAACGATTTCCGGCTACCTGATGGACAAGGCCTGTTCCGCCGACGCGATGAAGAAGGGCGAGAAGATGGCGAAGGAGCACGGCGTGGATTGCGCGATGATGGAGGATTGCGTCCGCAGCGGCTACGGCGTGTTCACCACGGATGGCAAGTTCCTGCCTTTCGACGCCGCGGGCAATAAGCGGGCGATGGCCGCGCTGAAGGCGACCAAGAAGCAGAACGACCTGCGGGTGACCGTCACCGGCGATGTGACCGGCGACAGCATCAAGGTGGCGAAGCTGAAGATCGAGTAGCGGCGCGCCGCTCACGCCGGGAACGGCCACACGCGCTCGATCGTCTTGCCGAGCATCCAGCGCTTGTCGTCCTCGTTGAGGAATTTCATCTCGTCGCGGACGATGGCGAGCGCTTTCGCATAGCCGCAATAGCCTTCGACCAGCGGCCAGTCCGTGCCCCACATCAGCCGCCGCGGGCCAAAGGCGTCGTAGAGCTTGTGCACCAGGTCGTAGGTATCACGGTAGGGATACGGCTGCCGGGAGATGGTCCAAGTGTGTGAAATCTTCACGAATACGCGCGGGTAGCGCGCGAGACCGAGGAGCTTCTTCTGCTCGGCGGGCTGGTCGATGGGGCAGTCGGCCATGTGGTCGATCACGACGTTGAGATCCGGCTCGCGCTCGATCAGCTTCGCCACCTCGGGGAGGCGCGAGGTCGAGGTCAGCACCGTCATCGGGATTTTCAATTCTCGCGTGCGGCGCCACAGCGGCGGCATCAGCGGCCCGCTGATCCAGTCGCCGGCCGCGTTCCTGGCCGGGCTGATCCGCACGCCGTGGAAGCCATCATCCTCGACCAAGCGCGTCAAGTCGTCCGGCGCGCCGGGACTTTCCGGGTTCACGCGGCAGACCGCCTGGAACTTGCCCTTGTATTGGCGCACGACGTCGCGCGCGTAGCGATTGTCCCAGAGGTAGTAGATCACCTGGATAAGGACCGTGTGCGAGACGCCGTTGGCCTTCATCAACTCGAGCAGCGTTGCGGGCAGGGCCTCGGGCCTGGGCGCTTTGGCGTTTTTCTGCGCCCAGGGATAGCGGGGGTCCTGGGTCCACACATGCACGTGGGGGTCGATGATGCGCATCGCCGGTTTGGCCGCAGAAGCCCTCGCGGCGCTCTCGACGGCCAGCGACGCCGCCACGCTCGTTCGCACGAAGTCTCGTCTTGTCATAGGGTTATTTCTTCTTTGCAAAGTATTCCTTCAATGGCTCCCAATAGTAGTCGATCCAGCCCTGGCGATAGCTCTCGGCCTGCCCGGCCGGGACTTTGGAATGCACCATGGTCACTTCGGTGCCGGCGCCTTTGGGCTTAAAGGTGAACTCGAGCCGCGAGGGCGGCGCTCCCGCCGGCCACTCCGTGGTCTGCCACTCCTGCACTATGCGGCGCGCACGCTCGAGCTGCACGTTCTTACCGCTAATGTATCCGTCGTAGGCAGTGAACTTGCCGCCGGCCTTCGGCTCGCAGGCGGCCTTGGCCCCGGTGAAGGCAGCGTGCTTGCGGGCGTTGAGAAAGGCATCGTAGACCTGCACGGGCTTCGCAAGGATGAACGCGGTCTGCTTGATGGTCTTCGTTTTTAGTGCCATAATCCTCCCGCCCCCATGAAGCGCCGTTTCTGGCAAAGCCTGCTCGCGGTCGTCGCCGGCAACGCCATCTACTTCAGCCTGCTTCCCCATCTTCCCTTCCGCGCCCGGCACAGGCCTTTCGCGATCGACTGGGGCCTGGCCGTGGATTTCTGGATCTGTCTGGCGATCTACGGCCTGCTGTCACGACTGAAATGGTTTCGATCGCAGCTCCGCAACGGCCGGCGCTGAAGATTTTACCCCACCTCCGGGCTATAATGCCGGTGCTATGCGCATACTTCCGATTCTTTTTGCGGTCAGCTCGCTGCTGATTGCGGCGAGCGTCCTCTCGGCCCAGGATTACAGCCGGCTGCGCGTGATCGCTTTCGGCGCTCACCCCGATGACTGCGACATCAAAGCGGGCGGCCTCGCCGCCAAGTACGCCGCCGCCGGACACCTAGTGAAGTTCGTGGCCGTCACCAACGGCGACGCGGGCCACCAGACGATGGGCGGCGGGGAGCTGGCTAAGCGCCGCACGGCCGAGGCGAAAGAAGCCGCGCGCCGCATCGGCATCGAGTACGACGTGCTCGGCAACCACGACGGCGAGCTGCTGCCGACGCTCGACGTGCGCCGCCAGATCATCCGCGAAATCCGCGAGTGGCGCGCCGACATCGTGCTCTCGCCGCGCCCCAACGATTACCACCCCGACCACCGCTACACGGGCGTGCTGGTGCAGGACGCGGCTTACATGGTCATCGTTCCCGACATCTGCCCCGAGACGCCGGCCCTGCGCAAGAACCCCGTTTTTTTCTATTTCAGCGACAACTTCCAGCGGCCGAACCCGTTCCGGCCGGACGTGGTGGTCTCGATCGACAATGTTTACGAGAAGAAGATCGACGAGCTGGATGCGATGGTGTCGCAGGTTTACGAGTGGCTGCCGTGGGTGGATGGCAGGCTCGACGAGGTGCCCCGAGACGCGGCGGCGCGCAAGCAGTGGCTGGCCAAACAGCGCTTCTTCCCGGTGGCCGACCCGTGGCGCGCGGCGCTGCGAAAATGGTACGGCGCGGAGGCGGACAAGATCCGGCACGCGGAGGCGTTTGAGCTTTGCGAATACGGCCGGCGGCCGAGCGAGGAGGAGATTCGCAAGCTGTTCCCGTTCTTCCCGGGAAAATAAAGGCTTTCACCGCAGACGACGCAGAGAGGACCGAGGGCCGCTGCGATCCAAGCAGGGAGCGGCTATTGCTCTGGATACCAGCAATATCCGTCGCGAAAGAACGTCTTGATGTGGGTGCGCCCGACCAGGCCGAGCTTGGCGCGCAGGCGGCGGATGTGCACGTCCAGGGTCCGCGATCGCACGCCCTCGCGATAGCCCCAGACGGTCTGCAGCAGGAACTGCCGGGAGAGGCACTTGCCAGGGTTTTCGCGAAGCCGGCGCAGCAAGGCGGACTCCATGGGGGTGAGGCGAACGCCGGCCGCAGGCTCGGCCAGCGACACCGGTTCACAAGGAAAAGAAACAGCCGTTTCTGCAATCATAGGAAGCTTTGTCTCTCCTAACTGATACTGTGCCGCCGGAGGCGACAAAAAGTTACGCTCTGGGTCCAGCGGACCTGCCCTCGCTGCTGTCGGAGTGATGGCGGGAATAGTTCCCCAGCAAGAAGCCTACGAGGGCGCTGAAGATGGGGACGGCGGCGTGCCACAGGGCCACGTGCGGCGCAGTGGTGTTCGCGCAGCCAAGATGCACGACGGTGGTGCTCAGCAGCCCGGCGAGCAAGCCGGTGGTCGCGCCCGCCAAGGCCGGCGAGAAAATGGCTCCACGCCGCACGAGCATCCACAACGGGATGGTCGCTACAGCCGCCAGCACGGAACCGAACGAGAAGCACATCAGCCCCCAGGACCAGAACCGGCTCGTCGCGCGCCAGGGCAGCAGCAACAGCGACAGGCAGAGAAACGCCGTGGCGACCGAGAAGACCAAGGCGCGGGGCGGAATGCGGTAGCGCGCGCCGGGCGACATCTGCCGGCTCAAGGAAGCCGCCAGGAGCGCGGCCCCCGCCAATAGCACGGCGGTGAGCGTCCCAAACTGCCACCAAGCCATCCGCCACGGCGACCGCACGCCGACAATGCCTGCCACCACTACCACGATCAACGCGAACACAGCCAGGAGATCCAAAGTGAACTTCCGCGCCGGAGCGAGGGGCTCCACCGGCTCGAGCGAGCCGAGCAGCTTCTTTTCAATTTCGGATTGCACCCGCGCCGAAGGCTGCCCGCCCGGCGCGCCGCCGTGCAGCGACCGCAACAGATTACGGCAGGCGGGGCAGCTCTCCAGGTGCTGGGCGACGTTCCGGGGAACTGGTGTGCCAGGGCCGCTCCACTGCTGATCCAGGAAAGCGTCGATCTGATTGCAGGTCATGATGGTCCCCCCAGTGGTCCCCCGACCGCCGAAGTCTCGCCCAGCGCCTGGCGAAGCCTTCGGTAAGCGCGGTGCGCTTTCTGCTTGATTGCTCCCACGGTCGACGACGTGGCGCGCGCCACCTCTTCCAGGCTCATACCCGATACTTTCAGCATCAGGATGACCTCGCGCTGGCTTTGCGGCAGCGCGTTGATCAGGCGCGACAGGTCGCTCGCCGCGAAGCCGCTGGTCCCGAAGCCATCGGCAGGCGGGCCGTCACCCGGCGCTGCTTCGGCCCGCACCGGGACCTGCGGAAACTCGTCGACCGCGACTTCATGCGACTCGATCCTTCGCCGCCGCTCGAAGCCGTCCACACGCGTATGCCGCGCGATCGCAAAGATCCACGGCATCACCGGCTCGCCCAGCCGGTAGGTGTGCCGCGACTTGTGAATGCGGAGCCAGCAGTCCTGGAGCAGATCGTCCGCGTAGGCGCGCGTCGCCGCATCGGCGACAAAGAAACGAAACAGGACTGGCGAGGCCTGGCGGATCAGCTCGGCGGCGGCAGCGGGGTCGGCCCGCTGGTAGCTCGCCATCAGCTCTTCCAGGGTTGGCGCGTCGACTTCCGATCCGGGTTTGGCCGCAGCCATCATGCCCAACCAGTATGCACCCTGCCGCAGGGAAAAGTTACGCCCCGGGGCCCGGGAGCAGGCAATTCCGGCGCTAGGCGGGCCGGTGCGGGGCGGATCCGTCCAT
>DASQHK010000359.1:0-8077 GCA_035632135.1 Bryobacterales bacterium | reverse complement strand
AGGGTCTCGTAGGGGCAGATGAAAAGCAAGTAGAGATCGGTGTCCGTCCAGAAGCCCTTTACTTCAGTTTTCAGATTCGGGTAGTCGAGAGTCTTGCTGCAATCCTTGGCGATCCAGGCGGATTTTGCTTTTTTCCAGGCCGCGGAGCGCGGGTCGGCGTTGAGGGCGCCGGCTTTTTTTACGTGCGAGATTTTGAAGCTGGCGGTAGGCTGGGTCACCACACAAGGAGTCTGGGCCGGCAGGGCATACGTCAGCAGCCCTGCCAGCCAAACCAGCCATGGCATTCGGCGCATGATCGTCTCCTACCAGAGGAACTTCAAGCTCATTTGACCGATGCGCGGGGATTTGGCGCTGGTCACCCGGCCAAATGTGCCGCTGGTGAAGTTCCCGCCGGGATTGTTGAACTGGGCGTGATTGAACATGTTGAAGAACTCGGCGCGGAACTGCACCGACATGCTCTCGCGCACGGCGGTGATCTTCTGCAAGCCGAAGTCCCAATTGTTGAATCCCGGCCCATGGAAGAAGCGCGGGTTGGAGTTGCCGTAAGCGCCCAGTGCTTCCGCGGTAAAGGCGCTCTTGTTGAAATACTGATGCGTGCTGGTTGCGCGCGGATCGGTGATCACGATCCCTCCAACGAAATTCGGGTGATCGACTCCGCCCGCGCCGGTCAGGGAGCGGTCCCCGCTCTCGCCGATGCTGATCGGAAAGCCCGTGGCAAACCGCGTGATCCCGTTGAGCGTCCAGCCCTCGGTCAGACGCCGGGGCGCCGCGCGGAAGGCCCGATTGAACGGCACGGCGTAGTTATAGCTGATAACAAAGTTGTGCGTCACATCAAACGATGAGAGAGCGCGGCTCAGCGCAAAGTTCGTGAAATTGATGGTGCCGCCGAAGCCGGAGGCGTTATCCATCGCCTTGCTGAACGTGTACGCGGCCAGAAAGGTGAAGTCGCTGGCGCGCCGCTCGAGCGAAGCCTGAAAGGAGTTGTACAAGGAGTTGGCGGTAGTGGCTTCGTAAGTGTTGGAGCCGAAATCATAGCCGAGCGGGCCGCGGGTTCCGAAGACCTGGCTGTTGTCGGGCCTGGTGAAGATCGTGTTCTCCTGGTTAGGACCGCACTGCGTGGTTCCTTTCGCCACGCCGGAGCCGCGCAAACTCAGACAGAGGGCGGGATTGCCGGGGTTGGCTTCATACTGGGCGATCAACTTGTGTCCGGCCGTGCCTACAAAGGCGAGGGTAGCCACCGTGCTCGATCCGACCTGCCGCTGGATGGAAACGTTGTAGTGCTCGGCATAGGGCAAGGCGTTGCCTGGCAGGTATCCCGGCGAGCCGGTGATCGGGAGGAAGACGGACCAATCCAGGTTCTTGATGGCCGCCGAGCCGGGCACGGGCAGAAGGAACGGGAAGCGCTGCGTCTGCGAGCTGCCATCGGCGCGGGTCTTGAACGGCTGGTCAAACAAGGGAGGGTTGATGCTAACCCAATAGAGGCCATAGGGCGCGTCGGCCACCTCCACGAAGAGCGTGGCATCCTCAATCGCCGTGTAGTACATGCCGAAAGCGGCGCGAATGCTGGTCTGCCCCCCTCCACCCAGCAGCTTGCCCAGCACGCCGCCGGAAGCGTTCGGCGACCAGGCCAGGCCCAGCCGCGGGCCAAAATTATTGTAGCGGGTCGGCGCCAGCGTGGACGGAATGCCCGCATCGCCGGGAACGAGCCACCCTTTCGGCGCCCCGGGAAACACGGTCGACTGCTGGCCGGGAACGATGGTTTCGATCTTGTCCTGCGTGTCGTACCAGGGCGTGCTGAACTCCCACCGCAAGCCATAGTTCACCGTGAAGTTCGGCTTGACCCGCCAGGAGTCTTCCGCAAAGGCCCCGCCGTACCGGGTGCGGGAGTCCAGAACCTGGAAGGAGGCCTGGACGTACTGACTGGGCGCTCCTAACAGGTAGTCGGCGATGTCACTGCCCGACTCCGAGCCGTCAAAGCTGTAATTCCCATTGGGAGCGTAGATGTTCCGCTCGTTGATCTGGAGATAGCGATATTCGCCGCCGAACTTGAACGCGTGCGTCTTGTAAATCTTGGAGAAGGTCTCCGAAGCGTGCCAGGTGTTGTCGAATTTTCCAGTGGCGCCGATGGCCCGTCCAAAATGAAAGGTGTTGAGCGATATGGGCGGCACGGCCTCGAAGTTCGCGGGCCCGGAAGGAATAATTCCGAGCGTGCCGGTACCGGTGACGAAGCCGAGGCTGGAGAGCGCCACGCCAGGATCGCCCGGCTGGTTGGAAGTTCCCGCGGAGCGCACAAAATTGAGGCGGGCCTCATTCACGGCGGTAGGGCCCAGCGTGAGGACGTTGGCCAGCACTCCCTGCTGGGCGCGGCTGGGCGTGTTGGTAGGGAAACCGGGAAAGCTCGCCCCGCCCAGCGGATTGAGAACGGTGGCATCGTCGAAGTGGTAATACCCATACCAGTTGCCGGTCTTCTTGCTCAGGAAGTCGACCCGCTGGCCCGCTTTGTTGTCGGTGACCCGATTCGTCTGGCTGGCGTCGGTAAAAATATTCGAGCCGCTGTTCGGGAGCGGAATGTACTTGAGCAGGTTGGCCGCCACCGGCGAGAAGGCGCGAGCGGGGATCACGCCGCCCGGGAACACGCAGGCCGCCGTGCTGCTGCACCCCGGCGCGCTGTAAGGCTCATTGTTTGTGACCGTGTAGCCCAGTCGCTGCGACAACACCTGCGCCCAATAAGAGCCGCTCACGGTGCCGTTGAGGTCGGCGGCGCCGATGTTGCCCGCGCGCTGGTCCGGCGTAAGAACCTGCACCAGGCCGGTGGAGGCGCCCTGGCTCTGCCGGGTTCCCTGATAATCGGTAAACCAGAACAGCTTGTCCTTGATGGCCGGGCCGCCCACCGCATAGCCGAACTGGTTGCGCTTCAGCACGCCTCTTTTCGGATCAAAGAATCCGCGCGCGTCCATCTTGTCGTTTCTGAGAAACTCAAACGCCGTGCCGTGAAAGCCGTTGGTGCCCGACTTGGTGATGGCATTCATGACCGCGCCGCTGAAGCGGCCGTACTCGGCGTCGAAGCTGTTCGTGATGAGGCGAAACTCGGCCACCGAGTCCAGGTTCGGTATGATCTCGGCGCCAAAGTACTCGCCCTCACTCACGTCGCCTCCGTTGACCAGGAAAGCATTGGAGGCTTCACGCTGCCCGTTGACGGAGATGTTCCCGGCGGCCAGATTGCCCGAAACCGAGCGGCTCGTTCCCGTCCCGGCGCTGGCCGGAGCCACGCCGGCCTGCAGGCCCAGCAGGTCGATGTAGCTGCGGCCGTTCAGGGGCAGCGACAGCATCTTCTTGTCGTCAATGACCTGCCCCAGTTGCGTGGCAGTGGTCTCCACCTGCACCGGGCTGGCCGACACTTCGACCTGCTGCTCGAGGTTCCCCACTTGCAGCGTGATGTCCACGCGATGCTGGTCGTTCACCGTGAGAACGATGTTGTCGGCGAGAAACTTCTGGAACCCGGCTAGCTCGGCCTCCACTTTATAGCGGCCCGCCGGCAGCGCCAGGATGCGATACTGGCCGGCCGCATCGGTGGTGGCCTGCTGGGTGAGGTTGGTGTCCAGATTGGTTGCCGTAACCTTCACGCCGGGCAGAGCAGCCAGTGAACTATCTTGGGCGACGCCCAGGATTGTCGCTGTCACGTCGGCCCGCAGGAGCGGCGAGCGGAGTAGCAACAGAAGACTGCAGGCGAGGCAAAGCCTGCTAAGCAGTCCAAAAAAGTAGGCTTTCACGGAAATCCTCCCCAAAAGCGAGAAGTCTCGCACAATTCCCAGACGCCGGCGGCGAGTTCGCTCCGGCGGCGCCGCTCCCGCCCGCTCAAAACATGTACTTCAACGCAAACTGGATCTGGCGGTTGGCGTTGGCTGTGCCGGTGATCCGCCCAAAGGTGCCGGTACCGAGCGCGCTGCCCGGATTGGAGAACTGCGGCGCGTTGAAGGCGTTGAAAAGCTCGCTGCGGAACATCAACTGATGTCCCTCCAGCCGGGGGATCTTGAAGGACTTGGATGCCGAAAGGTCCCACGTGTTGGTCCCCGGGCCGACCAGCGGATCGCGCGGCGAGTTGCCGTATTGCAGCAGCGCCCGCTGGAAGGCGGCCGTGTTGAACCATTGGTTCGGCGTCTGGTTGGCGGCGTTCACGCTCTGGCCCGGCACCAGGTTTGGCCGTTCCCACAAGCCGTCGTTATTTTCGCTGTCCCCGCTCTGCGTAACGTTGAACGGCAGCCCGCTGGCGAAAGTCAGGATGCCGCCCAGGGACCACCCGCCCAGAATTCCCCCCGGGGCGCCTTTCAAATTCTTGGTGAACGGCATTTCCCATACATAGCCGATGACCATGCGATGGCGCTGGTCCAGCACGCTCGAGCCTCGCTCGGCCTTGCCGCGGGCCCGCGGATTCTGGCACACACAGCCGCCGGCGTTAATGGTCTCGCCGGCGTCATCGATGAGGTGCGACCAGGTGTAGGCTCCGGTCACGCTCAGCCCGCGCGAGAAGCGATGCTCGTAACGGGTCTGGAGCGACTGGTAAATGGTGTTGACATCGGCGGCAATCATGCGGATGCGGGCATATTGCGGGTAGGGCCGCCGCGCCTGAATGGTGCCGGGTCCCGGATCAGGATTGTTGAAGTTATTCAGGCTGGTGTCCACATGGGTGCCCTTGCTGCCGACCCAGCCCACCTCGAGCACATCGTTCTTGGTCAGCTCGCGGGAAACCTGGATGTTCCAGTTTTGCAGGTAGGCGTTGTGCCGCAGGCGATCCTGCGGGATGGAGACCACGTTAAAGATCGGGTTGGTGGGATACAAGACGGCGGGCACAGGGTTATCAATGGTCGCCACCGGGTTGACGGCCGGATTGGTGACGGTGAGGCTGCCGGCGGTCGGCGGGTTCAACTGCAGAATGTTAGTGTTGTCGTACTGCGCGGCGCTGTAAAAGATGCCGTAGCCGCCGCGCACCACCATGTTGTGCGGCAAGCGATAGGCGAAGCCGAAGCGCGGGCTGAAATAGAGATATTCGTTCTTCCAGACGTCGGCTACCTGGCCGGCCGGCGGAAACAGGACCGGCTGAGGACCCATGTCGAAGCGCAGCGTGCGCGTCACGCCGTTAATGTCGTGCGGCTGCCCGACGAAATCGTAGCGGAGGCCGAGGTTCAGCGTCAGGTTGGAGTTGACCTTCCAATCGTCCTGGGCGTAGAGTCCCATGCGCCATTGCCGGATCTTGGAAATGGGCACGCCTTCCGGAGTCAGCGTGGTGCGCGGAAAGCCAAGCATGTAATCAGCCGCGGCGTTGCCGCTGATATCTCCGGTGAACGCCATGTTCCCGAACGGCCAGTTGTTGGTGGTGGCGTCGCTCCGCAAGCGGCGGATGTCTCCGCCGAACTTGAAGGAGTGGCCACCGCGGATCCAGGTGAGGTTATCGACCCACTGGTAAGCCTGGCTGTTATCGAGGTTGGAGGCGCCCTGGTCGTCTCCCATGCCCATGAAACCGCTGATCCCGATGACGGGGAAGCCCTGTTCGTCAGGACGCAAGGGGCGGCCGCTGGGGCCGCCGACGTTCAGTCCGTTGATGCCCAGAGAGGCGATGGTAAAGTTGCTGCCCTGGCGGGGACTGAGAACGGAGACATTAATCAAATTGAACCCAAAGCGCACCTCGTTGAGGAGCGTGGCGCTAAAGGTGTGCACGTACTGCGTGGAGAAGTTGCTGATCGGCTGAGTTCCGTTGAAATAGAAGTTGGGGTTCAGCTCGATGTTTGGAAAGTCACGACGCCAGCGGATATAGTGGACAAAGACTTGGTCCCTCGCGCTGAAGTATTGATCGACGCGAACCGCGCCTTGATCGGTTGCGAGGTGGCCTTGCGTCACGCCGGAGTAATTGACGGCGCCAGAAGAAGTGTTGGGCAGCGGCATGTACTGGTTGATCAGGTTCGCGGAGACGGGGTTGAGGCGGCTCTTGGGGATGGTGTTGCCCGGGAAAGCGCTGCCGGTGAAAGGATCGATGACGGGAGACGCGGTGGCGGAGAAATCGCCCAGGCGTTGCGCCGGCGTGAGCACAATGCTGGTGCCGGCGCTTTCCTGCACGGCCCGCACGCCCTCGTAAGCCACCATGAAGAACGTCTTATCCTTGCGGATCGGGCCGGAGACGACCGTGCCGAACTGGTTGCGCTTGAGACGGTCCTTGGGAAAAGGCGCGGGGCGAAAATAGCTGCGGGCGTCGAGCTTGTCGTTGCGCAGGAACTCCCAGGCGCTGCCGTGGAGCTGGTTGGCGCCGGAACGCAATTGCAGATTGGTGTTGGCCCCGGCATTGCCGCCGTACTCAGCCGAGTAGTTGCTGGTCTGCACCTTGAATTCCTGGAGCGCGTCAATGATCGGGTACAGGTTCACGTAATTGCTGCGGTTATCGACCATGGTGATGCCGTCGATGTTGACCTGCATCCAGGCGTCGCGAGCGCCGTTGGCGATGATGCGCGAACCGCCGGTCGAGGCCGTGAACTGCGACGGCTCCGAGGTGCGCACGCCGGGGGTGAGCACCGAGAGCTGCACGAAGCTGCGGCCGTTGAGCGGCAGGTTGACCATGCGCTCCGGCGCGACGACCTCGCCCAGCGTGGCGTTTTCGGTGTGCAGCAGAGGCGCGGTGGAGGTGACCTCCACGGTTTCCACGACGTTGCCCACCTGGAGCGAAAAATTGATGGGGGCCAACTGGCCGATCTGAATCTCGAGGCCCGATTTGCGCTCGGTCCGAAAGCCCTGCGCTTTCGCCTCCACGACATATTCGCCGGGCACGAGATAGCGGACCTCGTAACGGCCGCCCGCGTCGGTCGTAACGGTTTTCTCCACGCCCGTCGCAGCCTGCGTGATGGTGACCGTGGCGCTGGCGACGACCGCGCCGCTGGGATCGGTCACCGTGCCCAGAATGCCAGTGTCGAGAGTTTGGGCGGCCAGAGGGAGAAGGCAGCCCGCCAGCAACAATGTTTTGACAGAGACTAGCATAGGAAACCTCGGAGTTGTTGGCATTGTCACATGAGAAAAGAGGGCGGTCAAGGCGAAAATCCAGCCTCGGCCCGGCCGCGACCCTCGTCGTTTGGGCGCTCCCCGACGTGCCCCTTGCCGCGCCCATCCCCGCAATGGGCCGATAAAGCAGCAAATATCGGGTGCAAATTCGCACCCGTGGATTTTTCACGGCCCGCCGTCGGAAAAATTCGATGGCGCCCCGCTAACCTCGCCGCCCGAACGGATGCCTCTTCGCGGTCCAGGTCGCCCCCAGGTACTCGCCCAGACTCAGCGGCCCCGACATCTCGTCGCCATTCACCTTCCCGGTGAACGTGTAGGAGAGATCGTCGCCATGCTCCTCGGTGTAGGAGCTGTGCAGGCGAACGGCGTCGCCGTCGATCATGCCCGCCAGGTCGCTGGTGACGAAATCGCCCTGGTGCGCTCCCGTGATGCGGTTGCCGTCCTGCTTCAAATACAGCCTGTGATCCGAGGCGCTGGCAGCGTACTGGATGTGCACGTCCCACTCGCCGGTCACATCGGTGGCCGGCGTCTTGGGCGCCTCTTTCGGTTTCCGGGGTGGGTTCGAGAGCACTTCATGGAGCCGGTCGGCGACGATTTTTTCCTCTCCCGGAGCCATCATGTAGGCGGTGATGGAGACGCCGGTCTGGCTCGACGCGCCGCGGTTGCGGAAACCGAAGCCGCCGCCGTTCAGCGCGATGCGCGGCTCGCCGTTATAAAGGATGTCGGAAACTTCCTCGCCGGTGACGCCCAGCTTCGCCGCATCCCAGCGGACGCTCAGGCCCGGCGTGTGATTGGAGAGGCCGCGCGGCTCCCGCACTTCGGCCTGGACGCCGTCGATCTGGGAGACGCGCTTCGAGATGTGGTTCATCCACTCCAGCCACTGGTTGTATTCGGCCTGGTGGTCCCGCTTCAACCACATCTCGACGGCCATCAGCATGCCGATGGCTTCCTCTTTGCCGACCTTCATGGCGCGGTTGGGGCCGTGGTGCGGCGCGCTCTGGACCCAGGCGGCCTTCACCAGGTCCTTGCGGCCCAGCAG
>DASQHK010000358.1:0-11973 GCA_035632135.1 Bryobacterales bacterium | reverse complement strand
GCGCCGGTGAAGCTGCGGACGGAGCCGCTCGAAAAAAGCTCGGCGCGGGAAAAGGGAATGTCGTGGCCCGCCGGCGACTTGTAGCCGGCCGGGACGGCGGCCGCTCTCGCGGGCAGAATGGAGGTGACGAGAGATGCGCCTAGAAAGCTGCGGCGGTCGATTTGGTTATGTTCATCACGGTCGGCCATGACAATAGCGTAAAATACCTGTCAAGCTAACAGCAGCTATGCGCGCAAAAGGATTGCTTCTCACACTGGTCTGGCTCGCGGCTCTGGCGCCGGTCGAAGGAGCGCCGGCCGCGATGTCCTATAGCGTTGTGGACGGGCTTCCGCTCCGCTTTGAAGCGAACCGCGGCCAGGCCGCCGGCGGGGCGCAGTTTGTGGCGCGGGGGCGCGGGTACACTTTGCTGCTCGAGCCGGCAGAAACCGAGCTGCGCTTGCGAGGGCCTCGCGGCGCGGCGGCGTGGCGAATGAAGTTTGCGGGCGCCGCGGCCGGAGCGCGGATGGAAGGCCTGGAGCGTCGGCCGGGCGCGAGCAGCTACTTCCTGGGCAGCGACCCGGCGCAATGGCGGACCGGGATTCCGAGCTATGCCCGGGTGCGCGCGCGGGGCATTTACGCGGGCGTGGACGTTGTGTATTACGGAGATCATCGGCAGCTCGAGTACGACCTGGTAGTTGCGCCGGGCGCCGATTGGAGAGCGATTCGGCTGGCGTTCAAGGGCGCGCGCGGGCTGCGGGTAGATGGCAGCGGGGACCTGGTGATCGATGTTGGCGTGGGCGAGATCCGCCAAAGGCGGCCGGCGGTTTACCAGGAAGTAAACGGCGAGCGGCGGACGGTGGCCGGGCGCTATGTGCTCCAAGGAAAGCGCGAAGCCGGTTTCGAGGTGGGGACCTATGATCGCACGCGCCCGCTCATCATTGACCCAATTCTCCGCTTCGCAACTTTTTTCGGCGGCAGCGGCGATGACGCGGGCAGGGGCATCGCCGTGGACAGCGCGGGCAACATTTACGTCGCCGGCACGACTTCGTCCGCCGACGTGCGCGTGCTCAACGCCGCGCAGATGACTCCGGGCGGCGGCCAGGATGTCTTCGTGCTCAAGCTCAATTCCCTCGGCACGACGGTCCTTTACGCGACCTACCTCGGCGGCGGCGCGGACGACACGGCTGCGGGCATCGGGGTCGACGCGGCGGGAAACGCGTACGTGGCCGGGACCACCGCGTCGGTGAACTTCCCGACGACGGCGGGAGCGGCGCAAGCGGTGTTCGGCGGCGGAGCGAGCGATGCGTTCGTGACGAAGCTGGATGCGGCCGGCACGATGCTCTACTCCACTTATATTGGCGGCAGCGACGCCGACCTGGCGGGCGGCATCGCCGTGGATGCGGCCGGCAGCGCGTACGTGACCGGAACGACCTCCTCGACGAATTTCCCGTTTACGAACGGTGCGTTTCAGACTTTCTTGAAGGCCTCGGCCGACGTTTTTGTGACCAAGTTGAATGCGGTCGGCTCGGGGTTTGCCTACTCAACATTTCTAGGCGGCGACTTGAAAGACCAGGGTTTTGGCATTGCCGTGGACGCCTCCGGGAACGCCTACGTGACGGGGGCCACGGTTTCTACCAACTTTCCGAGAACGACCAACTCCTACCAGCCGAGCTGCATGGGGCCCCCGACTCCCTTTGGGGTGAGCTGCGCCGACGCGTTTGTCACCAAACTGAACGCCGCCGGCTCGGCCCTTGTGTACTCTACATTCCTAGGCGGGCAAGCGACCGATGTCGGGGTGGCCATTGCCCTCGACGCCTACGGCAACGCGTACATCGCCGGAACGACCAACTCGGTCGATTTTCCGGTGTCGGCCGGGGCGTTTCAGCCCACGCTGGGAGGCGGGCCGGAGGACATCTTTGTCACCAAGCTGAACACCACGGGCACGATGCTGGTGTATTCGAGCTTCCTGGGCGGCAAGGGCGATGACGTGGTTGGGGGTATTGCGCTGGACACCGCGGGCGACGCTTACCTCGCTGGATCGACCACATCAGGCAACTTCCCGGCGCCGAACGGACTGCAGACGATGTGCGCGGGGTTGACCAGCTCCTGCGCCGATGCTTTCTTGACGAAGGTGAACGCCAATGCCTCCGGGCTGATTTACTCGACCTACTTTGGCGGGACCAGCGTTGATCAGGCGTTCGGCGTTGCCGTGAGCGCGTCTGGCGTCGCCTACATCACCGGGCAAACGCAGTCCACGGATTTTCCAGTGACGGCGGGCAGCGTGCAGACGGCTTTCGGCGGGTCGAAGGACGCCTTTGTGGCCAAGATTGCGGAGACCAATCCTGCGCCCACCCTGACCTCCATTTCGCCGGCGACCGCGCTGGCGGGGGGGCCGGGCTTTACCCTGACCGTGAATGGGACGGGCTTGGTAAACGAGTCGGTGGTGCGATGGAACGGCTCCGACCGGCCGACGACGTTTGTGAGCGAGACGCAGGTGACGGCCGCCATAACGGCCGGGGACATCGCCGCGCAGGGCACGGCGCAGGTGACGGTATTCAACCCGACGCCGGGCGGAGGGGTGACAGCCCCGCTTACGTTCGTCATCGGAGTGAATCCTCCGCCGATGATCAGCTTGCTGTCGCCGCCATCCGTGGTCGCGGGAGGAACGGACCTGGCGCTTGTCGTCAACGGCAGCGGATTCGTGAACACGTCGGTGGCGCGCTGGAACGGCAGCGACCGCAAAACGACGTTCTTGAACGTGAACCAGGTGCAGGCTCTGATCACGGCGGCCGATATAGCGACGGCGGGCGCGGCGCAGGTGACGGTGTTCAACCCGGCGCCGGGAGGCGGGCTGTCGAACGTGGCGCCGTTTGTCATCAACAATCCGGCGCCGGCGATTGCATCGCTTGCGCCGGCCAGCGCGCCGGCCGGCGGAACTGCCTTTACGCTGACCGTGAACGGCGTGGGCTTCGCGCTGGGCGCGGTGGTGCGATGGAACGGAAGCGCGCGCCCGACGACGTTCTTGAGCGGCACGCAATTGCGAGCGTCGATCGCCGCCGCTGATATCGCCGCCGCGGGCGCAGCCCAGGTAACGGTGCTCAATCCGACGCCGGGCGGGGGCAGTTCCGGCGTGGCCGTTTTCACCATCAGCGCCGCTCCCGTGATTTCGCCCAGCGGCGTGGTCAATGCGGCCAGTTTCGGCGGCGGCCAGCCGATTGCTGCCGGCACGATTGCCGCGGTGTTTGGATCGAATCTGGCCGGCGCGATCGTGCAGGCGTCCACGCTGCCGCTGCCACCAGCGCTGGCGGGGGTCAGCGTGCTGGTGAACGGCCAGCCGGCGCCGCTGTTTTTCGTCTCGCCGCTTCAAATCAATTTCCTCGTGCCGTGGGAAGTGCAGGGGCAGTCGCAGATCTCGGTGAGCGTGCAATCGGGCGGGGTCACGAGCGCCGCGCAAACCGTGAACCTGACGCCGGCCGGACCGGCGCTGTTTGCAACCAACCAGCAGGGCACGGGCCAGGGCGCGGTTCTGATTTCCGGCACCGCGTCGCTGGCGGCGCCGGCAGGGGCCTATCCCGGCTCGCGGCCGGTCCGGCGCGGCGAGTATATCGAGATCTACGGCGTCGGGCTGGGAGCGGTGACGAACCAGCCGGCGAGCGGGGCCGCCGCGCTCAGCAGCCCGCTATCCTCTACTACGACCATGCCGGTGGTGACGATCGGCGGCGCTCCGGCAACGGTGATCTTTTCCGGCCTGGCGCCGGGATTTGCCGGCCTCTATCAAGTCAACGTTCAGGTGCCCGATAACGCTCTGGCCGGTAACGCCGCGCCGGTGGCGCTGAGCGTCGGCGGGGTGAATGCCAACACGGTGACGATCGCCGTGCAATAATGAAGACCCGCCCGGCCTCGGGCCGGCAACACACCAACATGACCATGCTCCGTTCTTTTCTGGTTGCAATTTGTGTTTTTGCGCTGGCGTCGCCGCCGGCGATGGCCCGCGAGTGGAAAGCGGGCGCTGCGAAGGTGGACATCACGCCACGGCAATCGCTGTGGATGGCAGGCTATGCCGCCCGCAAGCGGTCATCGGAGGGCACGCTCGCGCCTCTCTATGCCAAGGCGCTGGCGCTTCAGGATGAGTCGGGCAAGCGGGCGGTGCTGGTGACCAGCGATCTGCTGGGCTTTCCGCGCGCGCTGTCGCAGAAAGTCGCCGAGCGGGTGCGCCGGCAGAACGGCCTGGCGCGCGACCGGCTGCTCTTCAATTCGTCGCACACGCACTGCGGGCCGGTGGTGGATCACACGCTGTCGGTCGCTTACGACCTGAACGACGAGCAGTGGGCGGCGATTGCGGCGTACACGCAGGAACTCGAAGACAAGGTTGTCGCTGTGATCGGCGAGGCGCTCGGGAACATGCAGCCGGCGCGCGTGCGCTTCGGCCACACCGAGGCCGGTTTTACGGCCAATCGCCGGCTGAGCTTCAATCCCAACGGGCCGGTGGATCGCGACGTGCCGTTTCTGCGCGTTGAGGACCGGCGTGGCGGGCTGCGCGCCGTGGTGTTCGGCTATGCCTGCCACAACACGACGATCGGCGCCGAGTACTGCGAGTTCAACGGCGACTACGCGGGCTTCGCGCAGGCCGAGATTGAGAAGCGGCACCCGGGAGCGATGGCCCTGTTTGTGGAGGACTGCGGGGCCGACGCCAACCCCAAGCCGCGCGGCTCGGTGGACCTGGTACGGCAGCACGGGGAGGAGCTGGCAGCGGCAGTGGACGGAGCGCTGGGGCACGCGCTCGAGCCCGTGCGCGGAGCGATCCGGTCGGCGTTCGAGGAAACGCCGGTGCAGTTTGCGACGCCGCCCACGCGCGACGAATTACAGGCGCGCCTCGGCGATAAGAACGTCTACGTCCAGCGCCATGCGCGGCTGCTGCTGAGCAGGCTGGAGCGTGACGGGAGCCTGCCTGCCACCTATCCCTATCCAATCGAGGTGTGGCAGTTCGGACGGGACTTGACGCTGGTGGCGCTGGGCGGCGAGGTGGTGGTCGACTATGAGTTGCGGCTCAAGAAGGAGCTGGGCGCCGAAAAACTCTGGGTAGCCGGTTACAGCAACGACGTGTTCGCCTATATCCCGTCGGTGCGCGTGCTGAAAGAAGGCGGCTACGAGGGCGGCGGCGCCATGATATACTACGGCCAGCCCGGTCCGTTTGCCCCCTCCGTGGAGGAGACAATCATCGGCAAGGTGCACGAGCTGGTGGACCGATGCCGGAGGAAATGAAGCCATGAAAAGCCAAGTGACAAGAAGAGGATTTCTGGGCGCTGCTTCCGCGGGCGCTACGGGACTGGCCTTTGCGGCGGCGAAGCCGGCGGGCGCGCCGAAAGCAGCCGCGGCGGCCACCGTCAAGACCGGCGGCAAGCTGGCGATTCTGGGCGGCGACCCGGTGCGAACGGCGAAGTTTCCCTCCTGGCCGCTGACGAAGGAGAACGACGAGCAGACCTGGATGGAAGTGCTGCGCAAGGGCCGCTGGAACCGCTACGGCGGGCACTACGCGAAGCAGTTCGAGCAGGCGTGGGCGCAGCACCTGGGCGCGAAATGCTGCCTGGCCACGGCCAACGGCACGAGCGCGCTATTTGCCTCGCTCAACGTGCTGGGCGTGGGGCCGGGCGACGAGGTGATCGTGCCGCCGTACACGTTTGTAGCGACGGTCAGCGTGGTGATGCTGAATCACGCGCTGCCGGTGTTTGTGGATACGGACCCGGAAACGTTTCAGATCGACGCGCGCAAGATCGAGGCGGCCATCACGCCACGTACGCGCGTGATTATGCCGGTGCACGTGGGCGGCTCGGCGGCGGACCTGGATACGATCCTGGCCGTGGCCAAGAAGCATAATCTGCCGGTGGTGGAGGACGCCTGCCAGGCGCACCTCGGCGAGTGGCGGCGCCGCAAGCTCAGCACGCTGGGAGAGCTGGGCTGCTTCAGCTTCCAGGCCTCCAAGAACCTGAACTCCGGCGAGGGCGGCGCGATCTTGAGCAACAGCGAGGAGCTGATTGAGCGCTGCGAGAGCTTCCACAACGCCGGCCGGGGCAAGACGGGCGGCGGGTTCTCGTATGTGCGCAACGGGGCGAACCTGCGCATCACCGAGTTCCAGGCGGCGCTGCTGCTGGAGCAACTGACGCGCCTCGAAGAACAGTCGCGGCTGCGCACGGAAAATGCGGAATACCTGACGCAGCGGCTCCACGAGATCCCGGGCGTGCTGCCGGCCCGGATGTACGACGGCTGCACCCGGAATGCCTATCATCTCTACATGCTCCGCTACGACAAGACGCAATTTGCGAACCTGCCGCGGGCGGCGTTCTTGAAGGCGATGAAGGCGGAAGGGATTCCGTGCTCGGGCGGCTACTCGCCGCTCAATAAAGAGCCGTTCTTGAAGAACACGCTCGAGTCGCGCGCCTTCCGCAGCATCTATTCCGCCAAGACGCTGGCCGAGTATGAAGAGCGCAACCACTGCCCGGCGAACGATCAGCTTTGCGAAGAGGGCGTGTGGCTGACGCAGACCATGCTGCTCGCGTCCAAATCCGACATGGACGATATCGCCGAAGCGGTGCGGAAGATCCGGGCGCAGGCGGGCGAGCTGGCGCGGGCGTAGGCCGGCCTTTTGCTCACGGCCGCTCCGGACTACTCATATCGCAGGGCCGCCAGCGGATCGACTTTCGTTGCGCCGCGGGCAGGCAGGTAGCTCGCCGCCAGCGCGACCGCTGCCAGGAGCGCGGAGATGGCAGCGAAGGTCGGAGGATCAGTAGTACTTACCTGGTAAAGCAAGCTCGAGAGCAAGCGGGTCAGGACTAAAGAGCCGGCGAGGCCCAGGGCCAGGCCGATGGCGGCGAGCGCCGCTCCCTGCCGGATCACCATCGTCAGCACGTCGCGCGGCCGCGCGCCCAGCGCCATACGGATGCCGATTTCGTGCGTTCGTTGACTCACCGCGTACGACATCATGCCGTAAATCCCCACCGAGGCCAGCAGCAGCGCGACGGCCGCAAACGATCCCAGCAAGAGCATCGAGAAGCGCGGCTGCCACATCGAATTCGACACAATGTCTTCCATGGAGGCGAGGCCGGAGATGGGAAGATCTTTGTCGAGGGACCAGATGGCGGCCGGCAGGGCTTTCACCAGCATGGCCGGATCGGCGGCCGCGCGCACGACGAGCGTGGTGTAAGCCTGGGGCGAGGCGGTCTGGTAATACGGCAGATACATTTCGTTCCCTGGTTTATCGGCCCAGCCCCACTGCTTGACGTCGCGCACCACCCCGACGATGGTGAGCCACGAACTCTGGGAATCGGCGCCGCCCAGCTTCATCCGCTTGCCGAGGGGGTCCTCGCCGGGCCAAAAGCGGCGGGCCAGGGCCTGGTTGATGAGGATCACGGCCGGGGCGTTGCCGGTGTCACGCTCGGTGAAGTCGCGGCCCTCGAGCAGCGCGATGCCCATGGTGCGGAAATAGTCGGGCAGCACGACGCGATAGACGGCGCTCGGCTCGCTGCCCGGACGAGGCGCCGGGCGGCCCTCGATCGTGAAGTCGTTCGTCCACAGATCGCCGGCCAGCGGAATGTGGTTGACGGCGCTGGCGGACTGCACGCCTGGTATCGCCGCGGCCTGCTCGACCAGGCGATGGTAGAAGGCGGCGCGCTGGACGACGCCGGCGTGCGGCGAGCCGGCCGCGGATACGGCCAGCGTCAGAACGTTACGCGGACGGAAGCCGGGATCGATCGAGTGCAGCTTCTGGAAGCTGCGGATCAGCAAGCCGGCGCCGGCGAGCAGCATCGAAGCAAGAGCGATTTCGGAAACAACGAGAGCGCTGCGGAGCCGGGTGCGAGCGCCACCCATGGGTGCGCGGCCTCCTTCCTTCAGCGACGCGTTCAGGTCTGTCTTGGACGCCTGGAGGGCGGGAGCGAAGCCGAACATCACGCCGGTGGCGAGCGAAAGCAGGCAAGTAAAGGCGAGTACTGTGCCATCGATGCCGATTCCCTGCTGGCGGGGCAGACCGAAGCGCGCGATATCGGGGGTGGTCGCAATGAGGGCGTGAATGCCCCACCAGGCCAGCAGCAGGCCCGTCGCTCCGCCGGCCACCGCCAGCAGCATGCTTTCGGCGAGCAATTGGCGGATGAGCCGGAAGCGGCTTGCCCCCAGGGCCAGGCGCACGGCGATCTCGCGCCGGCGGGCGGTGGCCCGGGCCAGCATCAGATTGGCGACATTGGCGCAAGCGATGAGCAGGATGAACGCCACCGCGCCGGCCAGAATCAGCAGGGCCGGGCGAACGCTGCCGACCGTCATTTCCTGCAACGGCGTAACGCGCGCGGTGGAATCGGTGTTGGTCCTGGGGTACTGCTGCTCGAGGCGGCGGGCGATCCCACGCATCTCGGAGCGGGCCTGCTCGAGCGTCACGCCCGGCTTGAGGCGGGCAAAGACGCGCAGGGAATTGCCGCGGCGGTCGTGCTCGCGGGCGGGCGTGTAATCGAGCGGCGCCCAGAACTCGGCCTCGGTCTGCCAGAACGGAGCGAAGCGGAAGCCCGGCGGCATCACGCCAAGGACGGTGTAGTTTTCGCCGGTAAGCTGGATGGTCTTACCAATAACACTTGGGTCGCCGCCAAAGCGGCGCTGCCACAGGCGATAGCTCAGGACCAGCACGCGGCGATTGCCGGGCAGGCCGTCCTCCGCCGAAAACGTCCGGCCGAGAAGCGGTGGGACGCCAAGCGCGCCGAACAGGTCGGTCGTCACGTGCAGGCCCGGAATCTGCTCCGGGCGGCCAGGTTGCCCTTGGGGCACCGTAAACGTGCCGCCCCAGGCTTCGGCGGCGGCGATGGAGTCGAAGACCGTACTCTGCTGGCGCCAGTCGAAGAAGTTGGCGGGCGCAGCCGGAATCGACCCGCCGTGCCGCACGCTCGATTCCATTACTACAACGAGGCGGCTGGGGTCGCGGTAGGGCAGTGGCCGCAGCAGCACTGCTTCGACGACGCTGAAAATCGCCGTGTTGGCGCCGATGCCCAAGGCCAGTGTAATCGCGGCAGCGGCGGTGAAACGGGGAGTCTTCATCAAGGTGCGGAGGGCGAAGCGGAAGTCCTGAATCATATGAGTTGGTCCGCCCCTTACAATGGCGGCTCTGTCTCCGGCGAGCCGCGACCGCAAGCGAGAGGTGTTCCACGGCCGGCATACGACAGAGGCCACGGCGAAGCCGGAGTTTTTCCAAAGCAGGCCCAGGCCGCAGCGCGGCGCAGCCCAACGCTCTCGGGGTCTTCCCTGAAAGCGTTAGACGACCAACCGGGCGATTGGTGAGGAAGATCTTGTTTGTGCGGGCAACCTATCCGACAATCGCCGCCGGGTTGGACAGTTTTCCGATCTCGGGGACTTCGATGGTCACTTCATCGCCGGGCTGTAACGCAGCGTCTTGGGTAACGATGATGCCGGTGCCTGTGAGAATGACCGTCGCCGCCGGAACAGGATTGGCCCGGAGCAGATACTCGATCAGGTATTCGAAGCGGCGGTAGAGCTTGGCGGTAGAGACCGCGCCCGCAAAAATCGTCTTCCCGTTGCGGACGATCGTGCAGGTCATCTGGAGGCTGTAGGGATCGGGGATTTCGTCGGGGGTGACGAGCACCGGACCGAGCGCGCAGCAGCCGCTGAACACCTTCGACTGGGGCAGATAGAGGGCGTTCTCGCGCTCGATGTCCCAGGCGGACACGTCGTTGGCGAGCGTATAGCCCTGAATCTTTCCTTTGCTGTTGATCACCAGGGCGATCTCGGGTTCGGGCGCGGTGAATTTGGAGTCGGAGCGGATGCCGATGGGCTCGGCCGGGCCGACGCAGACGCGCGCCGTGCCCTTGAAGAAAATCTCGGGGCGGGCGGCGCGGTAGACGTAGCTATACATACCTTCGCGCGCGCCCACTTCGCCGTCGCGGAACTCGGCGCTCGGCGCGTAGGTGCAGCCGCAGGCCCAGACCTCGGGCGGGCTGACCGGGATGTCGGCGGCCAGGGCGGGCTCGCTGTCAGGAGAAGCCAGGGCCGCCGCCAGATCCGCAAGCGGGCGGCCGGTTCGCTCGGCCTCCTGAATCAGGGACGCCACCGTGTGGCCGGCGATGAGCCGGTACCGGCCGTTCTCGCAGATCGCGGCGGTTTGGCGGCCGTGGAAGTCGCGGATCTGGGCGAGGCGCATGGTCAGTATTTCAAGTACACAGTCTTGTAATCCGTGTAGAAGTCGAGCGCCGCGGGCCCCTGTTCCTTGGGGCCGAAGCTGGAGTCCTTGGTGCCGCCGAAGGGGAGCTGGTACTCGACGCCGGCGCTCGGCAGGTTCACCGTCAGCAGCCCGGCCTCGATCTTGTTCACGTAATCGAAGATGCGCGAAACGTTCTGCGTCTGGATGGAGGCCGAAAGGCCGAAGGCGATGTTGTTGGCGATCTTGATGGCGTGGTCGAAATCGCGCGCCCGCATCACCGCCAGCACCGGACCGAAGATTTCTTCCTGGGCGATGGTCATGCCCTCCTCGACCCCGGTGAAAATCGTGGGCTCGACGAAGTAGCCTTTGGCGTGGGCGCCTGCGGTGAGGCGCCGGCCGCCGATTTTCAGTGTGGCGCCCTCTTTCTTGCCGATCTCAATGTACTTCAGGTCAGTCTCGAGCTGCGCCTGGTCGATGGCGGGGCCAATCTCGATGCCGGGCTCGCGGCCGTCGCCGACTTTGAGCTTGGCCGTGCGCTCTACCATGGCGTCGACGAAGCGGTCGTGAATGGAATCTTCCACGATGACGCGGCTGGTGGCCGTGCACTTCTGGCCGGTCGAGAAAAACGCCCCGTTGACCGTATTTTCGACGGCGGGCTTGAAGTCGGCGTCGGCCAGAACGATGGTCGGGTTCTTGCCGCCCATCTCGAGCTGGATGCGGAGCCGCCGGCGCGAGGCGCGCTCGTGCAGCCACTGGCCGATGCCGCAGGAGCCGGTGAAAGACACGGCCTTGAGCGGCGGCGCGTCGATCAGCGCTTCGCCCAGCTCGCCGCCCGGCCCGGCTATGAAGTTCACCACGCCCTTGGGCACGCCCGCTTCGGCCAGCGCCTCCACCAGCCGCCATGCGCTCAGCGGCGCAGCCGAGGCCGGCTTGATCACCACCGTATTGCCGGCCACGAGCGCGGGCGCGAGCTTCCAGGCAGGAATCGCGCTCGGGAAGTTCCACGGCGTGACCATCCCCACCACGCCGATCGGCTTGCGGAACGCGTACATGAACACCCGGTCGCGCTCCGACGGCACCACGTGCCCCGGCAGCCGCGACCCCTCGCCGGCGAAATAGCGGAAGATGTTGATCGAGCGCCGGACCTCGCCCTTCGACTCGGGCACCGTTTTCCCTTCCTCGCGCGTCATTTCGAGAGCGAGCTGCTCGAAGCGCGCGTCGAGAATCTCCGCCGTCTTGAAGAGATAGTTGCCGCGGGCCGGGCCGGTGAGGCCGCTCCACGCCGGAAAGGCGCACTTGGCGGCCTCGACAGCATTACTGATATCTTGCGCCGCACCGCGCGCAAACAGGCCCACCAGCTCGTCGGTATTGGCCGGATTGCGGTTTTCAAACGTCCGCCCGGCCGGCACCCACTCGCCGTTGATGTAGTTGGAATAAGTTCGCACGTCGCTCATGACATTCTCCTCCAGGCGGCGGGGCAAGCCCCGCTCAACACCATGCGGAATCTTTCTTTGTACTACAATTCATGGTCTATGCCAAACGACAAGAGTTCCCCGGTGTGCCTGATCACGGGCGCGTCCAGCGGGATCGGCGCCGCCACGGCCATCACCTTTGCGAAAAACGGCTATCGCGTCGCTTTGCATTACAACTCCAACGAAGACGGAGCACGGCGCACGGCCGAGGCGATCGAGAAGGCGGGCGGCCAAGTGGGAATGTTCCAGGCCGACCTGTCCATGGCCGAGCAAGCTCGCGGCCTGGTCTTGCAAGTGCTCGCGCGCTACACCGGCATCGACGTGCTGGTGAACAAC
>DASQHK010000357.1:0-3547 GCA_035632135.1 Bryobacterales bacterium | reverse complement strand
TATGCCGGGGCCATCGATGCGCTGTTGCAGGCCCGCGCGTTGTTGCAGGAGGGGAAGATCCCGGAACGCTCGGCGGCCATCAACAAAGCGATGCAGATCATTCTGGAGCTGTCCAGCTCGCTCGACATGGAGCGCGGCGGCGAGATCGCGCAGAACCTGGCCCGGCTCTACATCTACATCCAGGAGCGGCTGGCGGAAGCCAACGGGCGGCAAAAGCTCCCGCCGCTCGAGGAGGCCGTCCAGCTTCTGCTCATTCTGCAGCAGGGCTGGAACCAGGCCGCCCTGGCGGCCGTTCCGCCGGCGGCCGAGCTGGTCCCGGCGGGCGCCTCGGCTGGGTGGACTTTATAATACATAGTTGGGAGCCTTCATGTCGACATCCGGAATCAACCCGTTATTGACGCCGCAGACCTTCACCGGGGTCAGCAGCTTTTCGAGCGACCTGCAGCAGATCCTGCAGCGGGCGGTGCAAATCGCCTCGCTGCCCATGCAGCAGCTCCAGATCAACCAGGCCGACGTTCTCGCCCAGCAGAAGGCGTTCGGCGACCTCGAAAACGTCGTCAGCAATCTGACCACCAGTTTTTCGAACCTGGGAGTGCTGGGGGCCAACGGCGCGCTGGCGGCCACTACCTCCAACGCGGCGGTGGCGACCGTGCAGGTGACCGGCTCGCCTTCCGCTTTGAACTACACGCTGAACGTGGTGAGCGCAGCGGCGGCGGCGCAAGCCTCGACGAATCTCGCTCTGCCCGATTCAACCACCACGGCGCCGCGCGCCAACGGCCTCTACACGCTGACGCTCGGCAGCAACACGCAGGCCTTCGATCTGCTGGCCACCGGCTCGGGCCGCACGGCCGGAACCACGGGCACGGCCACGCCCTCCCCGCCGGCCAGCGTCGCGGTCAGCTTCGCCAGCGGCCTCGCCGGCAGCATCACCGCCAACTTGAACAGCTTCTTTGTGGGCAACGCGACGGTGGGCGGAGCGAGCGCCGGCGATACGGTCACCGTGAACTTCACCAGCGCCGACAGCACCATCAATACCGGCGTCACCGCCGTGCTGGCCGGCGGCGAAGATGCCACCGCGCTGGCCGGCGAACTCAACGCGCAGATCACCGGCAACGCCAGCCTGAACGGCAAGGTCAGCTTCAGCGCCGTGAATGGCCAGCTCAAGCTGACCGAATCGGACACCGTCGGCCAGGGCTTTACCTTCACCGCCGGCCACACCGGCACGGTCACCACCGGGATCGAGTCGGGCGGAACGATCGGCGGCGAATCGGCCCAGGAAATCGCCGCTGCTCTGAACGCCCAGGTCGCCTTGAATTCCACGCTGCACGCCGCCGGGGTCACGTTTTCGAACAACGGCGGCCAGGTGCAGGCCACGGCCGCGGCGGGCAAGCAGTTCACCTTCACCGCCACCGACATCGCCCAAGGCACCGGTTTTGTTTCCGGCCTCGCCGGCCGGACGCGCGTGGTGGGTTTTGCTAATACTCTCAGCGGCCTCGCCGGCTACATCAACTCGCAGGACGCCACTCTCGGGGTCCACGCTACCATCATCAACACCAGCTCGAACCCCAGCAGCCCGAAATATGACCTGACCCTGGTAGCCGACCAAACCGGCGTCCAGACGCTCACCCTCAACGACAGCGCGGCCACCGACCTGCTTCCCAACGGCGGCACGCTCGGGACCAACGCCGTGTTCAGCCTCAACGGCGGCCCCAACATCACCAACACCTCCAACACCATCGCCAACCTCGCGCCAGGCCTGAACCTGACCATCATCGGGTCGAGCGCCGGCGTCCCCATCAACATCACCGTGGCGAAGGACCGCACCTCCGTGCTGGGCGATCTGCAGGATTTCGCCACCAGGTACAACGCGGTGGCCGACTACATCACGACGCAGGTCGGGCAGAACGCCGGGCCGCTGGCCGGCTCCCTGGCGCTTCGCCAAGTCGAGACGACCCTCCAAAGCATCACCGGATACTCGATCTCCACCGGCGCGGTGCAGAACATGGCCGGATTAGGCCTGTTCCTGGATCAGAACGGGCACCTCTCGGTGGATCTGCCGACCTTCAACGGCCTCACCGACCCGCAGTTCACCGACGCGGTCAGCTTCCTCGGCAGCACCACCACCGGGTTTGCGGGCAACGCCTATTCGCGGCTGACCCAGATCAGCGACCCCACCACCGGCTCGATTCAGAACGAGCAGAGTTTCTTGACGCAGTCCGATCAGCGGCTGTCGGATCAGATCGTGGCGCAGCAGCAACAGGTCAATCTGTTGCAAACCTCGCTGACCGCGCAACTGTCGCAATCCGACACCCTGCTCGCGCAGCTCGAGTCGCAGCAGAGCCTGCTCACCGGCCTGTTTAAGGACCAGCAGGCGATCTCGCTGGAACAGACACTGGCATGACCATGATTCCCGACCACCTTAGCGCGGAAGAAGCTCTCCGCCAGCTTGAGCGCAGCACCACGGAGCTGGCCCGGGCGGCCGAGGCAGGCGACTTCGCTCGCGCCGCGGCCGTCCTGGCCAGCCGGGACACGGAATTGACCGCGCTCGACCGCGCTCGCCAGCACTTCCCTTTCAAGCCGGGCCAGTTGGAGAAGCTCGAACAGGTGCTGCGCGAGGCGGACCAGGCCGCGCGGGCGCTGGTCGAGCGGCGCGAAACCGCCCGCGCGCTGTTGCGCGAGGTCGAAGGAGTGCGCCGCTCTCTCGAGAAATGGAAGCCCCCGCGCCGGCCGATCGCGCGCCTGGATTTGGAGCTGTAGCGTACCCCGTTCAGCGCCGGCCGTCCAGGTTTGCCATCCAGAGGTTGCCGGTTCGCTCGCTCATGTTGAAGACGATCTTGTCGCGTGCTACCGAGACGCTCAGGTCACCGAAACCGACATTGGCCAGGGACCGCCGGGCCTCGTGAGCATGAAAAACGGGGATCGCCGGGCCGGCCGGGTGTTTTCGAACGTCCAGTCGCTGCGCCCAGATGCAGCGGAAGCCGTCCCGCTCTGAAACAAAATAGAGGATATTGCCGTCGGGCGACCAGCGCGGCTTGTCATCCCGTGGACCCTGCGCAATCGCGATCCATTCCCGCTCCGGAACCAGCCCCGTGTCTCGAAATGGCGCCACGAAGATTCGGCCACGGCCCACCGTAGTAGCGCTAAACGAGACCCAGTGATCGTCCGGCGAGAAGCGCGGATTCCACAGCAGGTACGAGCGATGGTCCAGCAACGCGACCCTTTGCCTCGAAGCAAGATCCAGGACCGATATGCGGGGGCCGGACGTCCCAAGCAGGAGAAGCTTTTTTTTGTCGTGGGACCAGTCGTAGTCCGAGCAATCTTCGCAGATCCGCTCCGTGCCGCCGGCAGAGAAAGCGACGGCGTATCCAACCGAAGTTTGCTTCTCGGCCTCCCGGTATGCCAGCGTGTTCCCATCCGGCGAAAACTCCGGATTGAACGAAGGTCCCGGCGGAACCGAGACGATGTTCTCCTTGCCAGTAGCAAGATCCCGCACCCAGATGTCGCGATTGCCCGATCGCCGCGAGCTGAACGCCACCTTGGTTCCGTC
>DASQHK010000356.1:0-1995 GCA_035632135.1 Bryobacterales bacterium | reverse complement strand
TCAGGCGATGCGGTGCTGTTCGATGGTTTTTTCGCTGACTTCGACGCCCAGGCCGGGGCCGCAGGGCACGGCGAGGTGGCCGTCCACCAGCGTGAGCGGCTCCTTCACCAGGGCGCGGCTCAGCGGGCCTTGCGAGGTGCTGAACTCGACGAACACGGCGCGCCGCTGGAAAGCGTTCAGGTGCAGCGAGGCCGCGGTGAGCAGGTCGCTCGACCACGAGTGCGGGATCACCAGCACGTTGGCCCGCTCGGCCATGTGCACGATTTTGCGCGCCACGGTGAAGCCGCCGCAGCGCGTCAGGTCCGGCTGCACCACGTCGACTTTGGCCGTTTCGATCAACTGCCGGAAGCCCCACTCGGTCGCCTCCTGCTCGCCGCACGCAATCAGGGTCTCGACGCTCTCGGCCACCCGCCGGTAGCCGTCGTAATCTTCCGGGTGCAGGATTTCCTCGATAAAAAACGGGCGATAGGGCTCGAGCGAGCGAATTACCTGGATGGCCTGCTTGGGGGTCCGCTCGACGACCCAGCCGGTGTCGACCAGCAGATCGTTCTTCTCGCCCAGCTCGGCGCGGGCCGCTTCCACCAGCCGCACATCGAGGCTCGGATCTTTCCCGAAGACGCCCCAGCCGAACTTCACCGCCGTGAATCCCTGGTCCAGATAGCGCCGCGTGGCCTCGCGCATGGCCTCGGGGGCGGGCCGGAACAGCGTGCTCGCGTAGGCACGCACCCGGTCGCGCCATTTAGCTCCCAGCAATATGCAGATGGGCTGGCCATAGAACTTGCCCGCGATGTCCCACAGCGCAATGTCGATCGCCGAAATCGCCTGGATGACCACGCCGCGCCGGCCGTAATAGATACTGCCGCGATACATCTTGTACCAGAGGCGTTCCACTTCGAGCGGGTTCTCGCCCAGGACTAGCGAGGCGAGCCCCTCGAACAACTCGGTCCCCGGCTCGCTCCAGCGGGGCGCTTCCACGGCGGCCTTGGCCACCGGCGCGGACGTTTCCATGTCCGAGTAGCCGGTGATGCCGGCGTCGGTCGAAACCCTCACCACGCCCATATAGGTGGGGCCCTGCGGCTCCTCCCCGCCTGCCGGGTTGTTGTAAAGGCCGGGCGATTTCAGCACCATCACTTCGACGTTGGTGATTTTCACAGCTCGACGTCCCGGGCGATGACATACAGCGTCGCGCCCTTGCGGCACACGGCGGCAAAGTGCAGCGCCATGACGACGCCCCCGCGGTGCGCCTGAATCGTCAGCGGCTCCGAAGAATGATCGGAGAAGTCGTGCAAGCGGCCGATCAAATCGCCCTGCTGCACGTCCGCGCCAGCCTCGACCACCGGCTCCCAGATGCCGTCTCGGGGACAGGGAACGTAGTCGTGCAGGTTCTCGGCCCCGACCAGGCGCGGCGGCGCGGGCCGCTGCGGGTCGATCTTGACGATCTCCCCGTCGAGCAATCCGTAGTGCCGCAGCACGTTCCGGATGCCTTCATACGCGTGGCGCGTGCCGCGCACAGTCGTCGCTTCGCCGAAGCCGAACTCGCCGCCGACCGTGATCTTTCCTTCCTCTTCGGCCTCGTCGGTCAGCAGCCCGGAAGCCATTTGCTTCGAGTAGACAAAGAGGAACGGCGTGTCGAACAGGCCGGCCACGGCAGCGATCTCGGCGCGCTGCCCGGGGTCGGGAATAGGATGGAACGACGCGCAGAGCGGGAACACCGCCTCGTTGCCGCCGGAGTGGATGTCGAGCACCACGCGCACCTGCGGAAAGATGCGCGTCTTGACGAAATGCGCGACGCGAGAGGAAACCGTGCCCCGCGGGTTGCCGGGAAACGCCCGGTTCATATTGACGCCGTCGAGCGGCGAAACGCGCGTGCCGGCGACGCAGGCGCTCTCACTCAACTGCGGGATCAGGATCACGCGGCCGGCCAGCGCCTCCGGATCGAGGTCGCGCGCCAGCCTCTTGACGGCGACCTGGCCTTCGTATTCGTTGCCGTGCGTT
>DASQHK010000355.1:0-3593 GCA_035632135.1 Bryobacterales bacterium | reverse complement strand
TGGCCCGGCCGCGCAGGCGCCATGGGCGCAGGATCTTTGTGCAGGATGGCGCCAATCACGCTGGCCTGCGTGTCGCCCTTGAAGGCCTTGCGGCCCGTCGCCATTTCATAGAGCACTGCGCCGAGCGAGAAGATGTCGCTGCGGGCGTCGGCGTCCTTGCCATTCAACTGCTCGGGCGACATGTAGGGAATGGTCCCGAAGATCGCGCCGGCCGTGTTGAGGGAGCCGCTGGGCGCGGGGCCGGACGCCTCGGACGGCAACGCGGCTCGTCGGGCTTTGGCGAGGCCGAAATCGAGCAGCTTGACGCCGGAGGTGATCAGCATGATGTTGCTCGGCTTGAGATCGCGGTGCGTGAGACCCTGGCGGTGAGCTTCGTCCAGGGCTTCGGCGATCTGGATGCCGTAACGCAAAACCTGGCCGGTGGGGAGACCGCCGGCGGCCAGGCGCGCGGCGAGCGTTTCGCCTTCCAGGTACTCCATGACCAGGAAGTCGATGCCCTCTTCGTGGCCGACGTCGTAAAGCGCGCAGATGTGGGGATGATTGAGTCGCGAAGCGGCCCGTGCTTCGTGCTCGAAGCGCCGGCGCACTTCGGGATCTTCGGCGAGATGCGCGGGCAGGACCTTGATGGCGACGATGCGGTCGAGGCGCGTGTCCTTGGCGCGATACACCTCGCCGGCGCCGCCCGCGCCGATGGGCGCGAGGATCTCGTAGGGGCCGAGGCGTGTACCGGCGGAAAGGGGCATGGTCTTGGTGAGGCAATTATAGACCTAACCAGGGAGGGCAGGGAAGCGGCGGCCGCGTCCATGGGCGGCGAGGGAGGGCAGACTGCTACCAGCGGCGAGGCCCCGGCCGTAGTGGAAGCGCAATGCACCAGCGCGATACGCCTCGGCGGCGGCGGCCGCGCCGATGGGCGGCGAGGGAGGGCAGGGAAGCGGCGGCCGCGAAGGGGCTGCTACCAGGGGCGAAGCCCCGGCCGTAGTGGAAGCGCGATGCACCAGCGCGATACGCCTCGCCGGGCGGCGGCCGCGCCGATGGGCGGCGAGGGAGGGTAGACTGCTAGCCGCCCTCTGCTGCCAGCGGCGGAGGCCCCGGCCGTAGTGAAAGGGCGGACCGGAATGGAAGGGGTCTGCCGCGAGATGCGCGGGCGGAATTTTGATGGCCTTCGCCGGCGCCGGCCGCGCTTTTACCAGCGGCGGAAGCCCCGGCCGTAGTGGAAGCGCGGGCCGGAATAGAAGAAGAAGCTCGGGCCGTAGAAGAACGGCGGGTAGTAGTAGCTGTAGTAGGGATAGTAGGGGTAGTAGGCAGGCGGAGGCGGCCGCGGTGACGGACGGCGGTAGAGGGCCGGCTGCTCGTAATCTCGTTGCGAAGCGGGCAGGAAGACCTCCGGCGAAGATTCCGTCGAGATGGTGAGCGGGGCTTCGAGGCGGAAGGTGAGCGGAGTCTCGGGATAGACGACGGTGGCCTTGCCACGGGTGACGAGAACGCCGATGGTGGAAGCGGCGGCTCCGGCGATGGCGCCCATGCCGGCGCCGAATCCGCCATCGGCGGCCGCGCCGATCGCCGCGCCCACGGCCGTAGTGGCGCCGATGGCGCCGGCGTCCCGGCCCACCGAGGTGTCGCCGCGGCGCTCCATCAGCGTGGTCCTCACCGCAATGTGCCGGCCATCGACGAGGTTGAGTTCAGTAATTTCGAGCCCGAGGCGCGAAGTGCCCTTCGCGCGGCCCGCTTTTTCGGCGGAGGCGACCACGCCGCCCACCATCTGGCCACGGCGGGCAATCACGCGGCCATCGGCGACGAGCGGTTGCGCCAGGGTTGCTGTGAAGGCATCGCCGGGCTGATTGTGATCGCTCGATAGCGGCTCATCGACGCGCACCGTGATCCAGGAGCCGGCGGGCAATGTCAGTGTCGAGGCGGGAAGCGTCGCAGAGGGCGGCGGGTCCGCCGGGAGCGCTTGTCCGTATTCTCCGAGCCTGCGCCATCCGGGCGGCTGGGGCGGGGCGTTCGGTTCTTGCGCCTGACCCGGCAGCACGGCGGCTGCCGAGAACGCCCACAGCAGAGTAAGAATCCACTTATGTCGAGCTTGCATAGTCGTCGAACCTCTCATCGAGCCTTCAAGTGGCAAGTTTCATGCCAATTCCTAAGTGCTTCTGGATACGGACCTTGTAGAAACCGGCCAGTGGCCGAATCAAGCCAGGGTGGTGCTTTTCGGCCACCTCTGGGGGCGGAAATCGGGGGCACGGCTGGCGTGCTCAAATGCAATGTCGTGAGAGTTGGTATCAATTCCTCAAGGCTAACGCGACGCTTACCCATGCAGATCTGACGGGCCGGTCCATCGCACGTCACGCAATGCGGATCAGCGCCAAGGCTCCCGCAGGTCGCACAACCGACGCCAGAACAAACACATTGAAAAGTCGCCATGATGTGCTGCTTAAACCAGCTCGATGCGCAGATCGCGGCCGAGGGCATGTGCCGCGCGCGATAGGGTTTGCAGCGTCACCGAGGCATTGCCAGGATCGAGAAGACGATCAAGCGCCGCGCGGCTTGTTTTCATGCGCCGCGCCATCTCTACCTTGCTGATTTTTTCCTTTTCCATCGCTTGCTGAACTTGCCAGGCCAGCGTCTCTTTTAGCACGACCGCGCGGGTCTCTTCGAGGACACCTTCCTCTTTCAGGAAGTCCTCCAGTGACGAGCCGATATACTTGTTGCGCTTTTTCATTTCGTAACCTCCTTCATTCTCCGTTTCGCCAGGGCCAGGTCATCCGCAGGTGTTTTCTGGGTTTTCTTAACGGTAAGGATGGTCTTTGGGAAGTGCGCTCGACGCTTCCGAGCCGGCGGATAGCCCGGCTCAGCCGAGCTGCACTCGCATGAGGTCGAGCCCGATAGCGAGCCGGTCGCCCTTGTCGAGGCCCCGCAGCCAATCGAGCACCGGGGACCCGCCCGCTTCTGTGCGGTAGAAGCGGACCGGCACCTCCGGGCTTCGGTCATTTCGCCCCACCAGTCCAGTATGTACCAGAAGTGGTACATTGTCCACTGCTGTGTTTTGGCCAAGCTTTTTCGCCACTTGCCGGCGCGCGCGGGATCGAGCATCTTGCAGATGGCGTCGGGGGCGCCCGAGCGTAGTTGGAGAGACCGAACCCGTCGGGCACGCTGCCCGGCTCCGTCCAGGTGATATCCTCGTACAGGAAGGCGCACCGATGAATTTCCGAAAGGCGCTGTGGCGATTGGGATGCGGCCTGGCCTTTCTGAGCGCGTTGTATGCGCTGCAGCGCCCGTTCCGTGAATATCCCGGCGTTGAATACAACGACCTGCCGATGCCGCCGGACTGGCAGCGGCCGGGGGAGTGGACCTTCGCGCGGCTGATGTTTCCGCCGGGACCGCTCGACGGCTATCGCGGCCGCTTCGATGGGGACTGGCGCAAGGGGTTGTCGCTGTGGACGCAGGATTACCCGCGCGCGGACCGCTTCTTCTCGATGGCGCTGGCGCGTGTGACGCGCATCGACGTGCGCTCGGTGGAGCAGCCGGTGATGCTCGAGGACGGCGACGAGGTGTACTACTGGCCCTGGCTCTATGCCGTACAAGTAGGTGAGTGGGGC
>DASQHK010000354.1:0-3257 GCA_035632135.1 Bryobacterales bacterium | reverse complement strand
AAGGGCGGTCCGACGCCCTGCTGCGGCGAGTATATCGGCCCGGCCACGATCCTGCCGGCCAGTGGAGGCGGCAGCAACGGCAGCGGCAGCCCGGGGCTGTACCAAATCCGGTTGTTGCAGTAGCGGTCAGTCATTCAAAGGGAAATTGGCGCGCCCGGAGGGACTCGAACCCCCGACCTACAGATTCGAAGTCTGCCGCTCTATCCATCTGAGCTACGGGCGCGCTGATCTAGTTCAGCTTACCACCCTGGCCGCCGAACGGATCTCATCGCGCCGCGCAGTATGCCGCTTTACAACTGGTCCTGGTATTTCTCGAGCGCCACGCGCACCAACTGGCTCCGGTTGCGCACGCCAGTCTTGTTGAAAAGCTGCTGCAAAGCCGCCTTGACGGCGCTCTCCGAGATGCCGATGCGGTCGGCGATCTCCTTGTTTGCCATGCCTTCCAGCACGCCGCGCAGCACGCCGCGCTCGCGATCGGTCAGCCTGCCGCGCGAATCCTCATCCTCGCCGGGCGCGCGCATGCGGAGCAGGGCCGTCAGGTAGCGCTGATCGAGCCAAGCCTCTCCTTCCATCACCGTGCGGATGGCCTTCGAAAGCAGGGCCGGCGAGCTGTGTTTCAGGAAAATGCCCGCCGCGCCGCGGGAAATCATCTCCACTGCGTCGGTGTCGCTGAGGCCGGCCGTAACCACCAGAACGCGGCCCGGAAATCCGCTCTCGCGGGCGCGGATCAGAAATTCGTTTCCCCGCTCGCGTCCCAGGTCGAAATCCAGCAGGACGATATCGGCCGCCGCTTGGCGCAGGGCCTGCAAGCCTTCCTCCACCGTTTCGCAGCGGGCGACAATCTCAAAATCCGGCTCGGGGTTGAGCAGCCGCGCCACGCCCTCGCGGAACAGAGCGTGATCATCGATCAACAGGATTCGGATCTTCTCGCCCTGTTTTTCGCTCATGCCCGTTGCTCGCTCACGAAGCTGTGGTCACCGCCGCTCCCGACTCCCGCGCCACGCGCTGCGGGTCAGGCACGAGTTGCACGGCAAAGCAACTGCCGAGTTGCTGCGGCTCATAGCGCAGATCTCCGGCAAACGAGCGCACGATCGCCCGCGAGATGTACAGGCCCAGCCCGGTGGCCTCCGCTCCCGGCTGCAATGGCTGGAACAGCCGGTCGGGGACCGGGATGCCGTGGCCGGTGTCCTGGAAACGCACGACCAGCCAGTCTTTCTCGAGCGAGGCGGTGATGGCCAGCTCTTTCTTTTCCGCGTCGACCATCGCCCGGCGGCTGTTCTGAGCCAGGTTGAGGAACACCTGGAGCAGGCCATGATGATCGCCCCGCACCGCCGGCGCATCTTCGGGGACGCTCCAGCAGATGGCAATTCCCGATTCCTGAAACGGCGGCTCGATGACGATGCGCAGCTCGTCGAGCACGGCGCGCAAATCCACGGCGGCCGGAATGCTCTCGGAGGCGGCCGGGCGTAGCTCGGAAGAAGCGATCTTCTCGAGACCTCGCACCAGCGTGCCCAGGGCCTGGAAGTCTTCGCTGTCCGCCACGCCGGGCAGCCGCGCCAGGTTGGTGTGGGCCACCGCCGCAGCCGCGCAAAGATTTCGCACCTCGTGCAGCGCCGCGCGCAGCAGGATCTGCGAAGTCGTCATCACCGAGTGCAGGCCCAGACCTTCGCGATCGCGCAGCTCCTCCGAGCCGTCCCACACGATCGCCGCCAGCCGCGGCCCGGCCACCGTCTGGTACGTGGAAAACCAGGCGTGAGCGAGAAAGACCTCGCCGCTTCGTTTGCGGCCGGTGCACTCCACCGTGCTGCGGAAATACGGGCTGCCTTCCCTGGCCTGCGGCACCGCGGTCAGGACCGGCAGGAATCGAGCGATCGGCTCGCCGCGCAGCGAATCCGGCGCGAAGCCCAGCAGCCGATGGGCGGCTTCGTTGGCCAGCAGCACCCTCCCTTCGCCGTCCAGCGTGAAAATCGCCGCCGGGCTGCTTTCGATCAGCGCCCGCAACTGTTCCTCCGCCGCCTGCCGCAACAGCGACTGCTGGATCGCTTCCTGGCGCAAGCGGCTCAGCTCGGCTACGAACAGGCCGGCCCCGAAGTAGGCGCACGTGGCCATGGTGGCGCGTACGGCGGCCTCCCCCTGCCAGGCCCACGGGGCAAAGGTCTCCCGCAGCAGCGCGCAAGCCACCGCCTGCGTAAAGATCTTCCACCGCGTCAGGTAATACCCCCCGACCAGCATGGGGAACAGGTAGAGGAAACCAAGCGAGACGTTGGAGTGCATCCGCCAGTCGACCAGCGCAATGACGGCGATCAACACCACGTTGGCCGCCAGGAGGAAGGATCTCT
This sequence comes from Bryobacterales bacterium, assembly GCA_035632135.1. Taxonomy (GTDB): domain Bacteria; phylum Acidobacteriota; class Terriglobia; order Bryobacterales; family JACQDG01; genus DASQHK01. The sequence continues at coordinate 918 of DASQHK010000354.1, read as the reverse complement.
TCTCCCGCAGATGGCTCGATATCAATGGTGGCGCCGTCATAGGGGTCGACACTCGCCATTATACGGCCAAAACAGATGGTACAAGGAACGTTTCGGGAGCGCCGGGCGGGCGGCGCGAATTGCCGCCGGCGCCTACCGCCGCTCGGTGACCTCTATGGGCGCCCGGATGTGAAAGGTCAGGATGGATTCGCCGGGGATGACGGCATCTTTGCCGCGGGTAGCCAGCACCGCTCCCGTGCCAGCCCCGGCTCCGGCGCCCGCGCCGGCCGCCGCCCCCTTGCCGCCGCCGGCGACAGCCCCGATCACGGCGCCGATCACGGCAGCCGCGCCGATCTTTTCGGCGTCGGCGCGCCGCGTGCGCTGCCCGTCCACTTCGTGCTGGTCGGTGGAAATCGACACCCGCTGCCCGTCGGAAGTGTGCAGGCGCACCAGCTCCACGGCCAGCGCGGAGACGCCCTCCACGCGCCCTGCCCGCTCGGCCCGCGTCACGGTGCCTTCCACTGCCGCTCCCGCTTCGGCGATCACGTATCCGCCGGCGACCACCGGCTCAACCAGCGTGGCGGTGAAGGTATCGCCTTGCAGGTTTCGCTTGGTGGACAGAGCGCCCTCGGTGCGAATCACGATGGGTGTTCCCGCCGGAATGGTCGCGCGCACGGGCGAGGGCGCCGGAGCCGGCGCAGGCGGCTGCGCAGCGGGGGCTTCCGCGACAGGCGACGGCGGAGCAGTGGGCGGCGCAGGCGCTGCTGCCGGCTTCTGCTCGACCGGCGGGGCCGGCGGGGCAGGTTCGCTCACAGTCGGCGCAGCGGTGTCAGCCGGCCCGATTGCTTCGGCCGACGCGGACGCGCGGCGCGGCTTCGCGACGTGCTTCCGGAGGCCGGCGGGGGAGGGCTTTTCCGGCGCGACGGCGGGCGCGGCCGG
>DASQHK010000353.1:0-4895 GCA_035632135.1 Bryobacterales bacterium | reverse complement strand
ACTCCATTCAAAGGCGACCAGGCCGTGCAGAAAATCGGGCTGCAGGGCGTGAACCCGCACGGCTACAGCGCGCAGGGCTTCCCGACCATGAACATCGCCGGCTACGCCACGCTGCGCACCCAGCCGGGCGGGGAAGTGCAGAACGACCACGACTGGGGCTACGCCGACACCGTCACCTGGTCCAGGGGCCGCCATGTCTTCAAGTTCGGAGGCGAGTACAAGCCGCAGTCCCGCTTTGTTGGCAACATCCCGGAGGGCACTTACGGAAACTTCACCTTCAACGGCTCTCTCGCCGGTTATGGCTACGCCGACTTCCTGCTCGGGTATCCCTTCACCAGCACGCGCCTGGACCCGCTGACCCAGCGCACGCTGCTCGACAGCGAGCTGGGCCTCTTCATCACCGATTCATTCAAGGTTTCCAGCCGCCTCACGCTCGATCTCGGCCTGCGATGGGACCGCTTCGGCTCTCCCTCTTACGACGACGGCCTGCAGTATAACTGGGATCCTGTCACCGGCAACGTGATCGTGCCGTCCAACCTGGTGAGCCGCGTCAGCCCGCTTTATCCCAAGACCATCACCATCGCCGGAGGCTCCGTCGCCCAGCACCCCGGCCTGCGCAATTTCGTTCCCCGCATCGGCGTCGCCTACCGCCTTTCCGACAAGATGGTGATTCGCGGCGGCTACGGCATCTTCAACGAGACCCTCGGCCGTTACTCGCGCCTCAGCAGCGCCCCGTTTCAGGTGACCGAAACCTATCAGAACGTCATCACCGGCGGCCAGCCCCTGCTCTCGTTCCCCAATCCCTTCCCATCCTCGCTCGCCGCCGCGCTGATCCCCTCCCAGAGCGTTACCGGATACCCGCTCGACAGCAGCAACGGCAAGCTCCACCAGTACAACCTGACCATCGAGCGGCAGTTCAAAGACACCGGATTCCGCATTTCCTACGTCGGCTCCCACGACTACGGCATGAACTACGCGATCAGCGTCAATAAGCCGCAGGCCAGCCTCACGCCGTTCACCGCCGCCCGCCGCCCCTATTCGCAATACATTGGCGCGAGCTACTACCGCTCCGACGGCGAGTCGAAGTTCAACGCCATGACGTTCGAGGTGGTCCGCAAAGTCGGCCAGGTCACGCTCGACTCCCACTGGACGCTCGCTTCGAGCTACTCCAACTTCCAGAGCGGCGCGGACCTGGAAAATCCCTACGGGCCGCTGTTCTTTGGGCGCGATCAGTACACGCCGCGCCAGCGCGCCGTCTTCAACGTGGTCTGGGAAATCCCGTTCGGCAAGGGACGCCGCTACATGAGCAACGCGCCCCGCGCGGTGGACGGCGTGCTCGGCGGCTGGCAGATCTACTGGCTCGGCTACCTCGAATCCGGCCATTTCTTCTCACCGTCGTTTTCCGGCTTGGACCCCTCGAACACCAACACGTTCGGCGGGTTCCCCGACCGCGTCTGCAACGGCAATCTCGCCTCCAGCTCGCGCAGCGTCAATCACTGGTTTGACCCCACGTGCTTCGCCACGCCGGCCCCGGGGCACTTCGGCGATTCCGGCGCCTACGTCCTGGAAGGTCCGGGATACAACATGCAGCACATGTCGGTGGCCAAGACCTTCAACCTGACCGAACGGTTCAAGTTCACCTTCACGACCGCTTTTTCGAATCTGTTCAACCACCCGAACTTCGTGGCGCCCGCTTCCAACATTTCCGTGCCCGGAAGCGTGGGGGTGGTCAGCGGGCTGCGGGACGGCTCCCCCGCCCGCCAGATCGAGCTGCGCGGCCGCGTGGACTTCTAAGGCCAAGCTCCGGCGCGAACCGGCGGCGAAAACGGCGCGGCGGGGGCTCTCCTCGCCCGGCGCGCTCCTCCAAACAATTTCCCCTCACAATGTTTTTGCCGCTCCCGTCTGCTAGAATGGCGGTTTCCATGCCAGGGGATGTCGAGGCCGATGGCCTCACCAAGGATTTCCGCAGCTTCCAGCGCAAAGAGGGGATCCGGGGGGCCATCGAGAATCTTTTCGTTCGCCAGTACAAGACCGTCCGTGCGGTCGACACGGTCTCCTTCCGCATCTTGCCCGGCGAGATGGTCGGCTACATCGGCCCCAACGGCGCCGGCAAATCCACCACCGTCAAGATGCTCACCGGCATCCTCGAGCCCACCGCCGGCCGCGCCGTGGTCAACGGCTTCGTCCCCTACCGCGACCGCACCCGCTACACCCGCACCATCGGCGTCGTCTTCGGCCAGCGCACGCAGCTCTGGTGGGACATCGCCGTGGTCGAATCCTTCCGCCTGCTGCAGCGCATCTACGAAGTCTCCGACGCCGATTACGCCGCTCGCCTCGATGTCTTCGACCAGGTTCTCGAAATCAAGCGATACCTGAACACGCCGGTCCGCAAGCTGAGCCTCGGCGAGCGGATGCGCTGCGACCTGGCCGCCTCGCTGCTCCACAACCCGCCGCTGCTGTTCCTCGACGAGCCGACCATCGGCCTCGACGTGGTTGCCAAGACCAACGTCCGCCAGTTTCTCAAGGAGGTGAACCGCCGCTTCAGCACCACCATGCTGCTCACCACCCACGACCTGGCCGACATCGAGGAGCTGTGCGGCCGCCTGATGATCATCGACCATGGCCGCGTGCTTTTCGACGGCGCGCTCACCGCGCTCAAGCGCCAGCTCTGGCGCCAGATGCAGGTGAAGATCGAGCTGCGCGAGCCCGCCCAGTCCGCCACGCTCGAAGCGCTCCCGCTCAACAACATCTCCCGCGAGCGCGTCGACGACCTCACCTACCGCCTCTCCTTCGATCGCGACGAGCACACCGCCGGCGAGGTGATCCGCCAGGTCGTCTCCTCCGTCGACGTCCGCGACGTATTCATCGAAGAGGAGTCCATCGAGGAAATCGTCCGCCGCATCTACACCGGGCCCTCGGTGCTGGAGTTCGGCCCTGTGAGCGAAGCGAAGGGCAAACAATGAGCACGGTCGCCGCGCCCCTGCCGCCCCCGGGCGCGGCCGCGGGCGCCCGGACGGCCTTCCCCTGGCGCGTCTACCTCGAGTTCTCCCGCGTCAGCTTCGTCAACATCCTCGCCTTCCGCCTGCGCTACTACACCGGCATCCTCACCTACTTCATCAACGTCACCGTCTACTACTTCATCTGGAAAGCCATCTACGCGAGCGCGCCGACCCTCGCCGGCTTCAACTTCCGCCAGATCGTCACCTACGTTGCTGTCGGCTGGATGATCCGCTCGCTCTATTTCAACAACATCGATCAGGACATGGCCCAGGACGTGATGGAAGGCAAGATCAGCATGGTCCTGATCAAGCCGGTCAGCGTGCAACGGATGTACCTCTCGCAGGCCCTCGGCGAGACCGCCTTCCGCGCCGGCATGCTCTCAGTCCCGGTGGCCGCGGTCCTGGCGCTGGTCTTCCCCGTGCAGCCTCCCCGGAACGCCGGCTATTTCATCTTGTTTTTGATATCACTGATAGGCAGCGTTCTGCTGGTCGCCACGCTCAACTTCATCGTCGGAACCTGCGCCATCCGCCTCAAGTCCATCCTCGGCCTGCTGCGCGCCAAGTTTTTCGTGCAGGAGCTGCTTTCCGGCCTGCTCATCCCCATGACCATGTTTCCCGCTCCGCTCCAGACCCTGCTCGCGTGGCTGCCCTTCGAGCACATCGGCTACACGCCCATGCTCATCTACCTCGGCCGCTTGAGCTACGCCCAGGCCTTGGGGGCCCTCGCGGTGCAGGCGCTGTGGGTCGTGGCGCTCGCCGCTTTCGGCGCCTGGTTCTGGAAGGCGATGTCCCGCAAGCTCACCATCCACGGAGGCTGATTTCGATGCGCCGCTACCGCAGTCTCCTCGTTGAATATTTCCTCCAGTACGCCAAGGTCCGCCTCGCCTATAAGGGCGATTTTTTCATTTCGGTGGCCAGCACCGTGGTCGGCACCGCTTTCGGCCTGGCCGTGGTGCTGTTGCTTTTCCGCCAGGTGCCCCGCCTGATGGACTGGTCCTTCTACGAGATCCTTTTCCTTTACGGCTTCGGCCTGCTCCCGCTCTCGCTGTTCAACATCGTCAGCATCAACCTCTATTACTTTGGCGACGTCTACATCGTGCAGGGCAAGTTCGACCGCATCCTGCTGCGCCCCATCCACTCCCTGTTCCAGATCCTGTTCGAGCAGTTTCGCCTCGAATCGTTTTCCGACGCCTGCATCGGCCTGGCCGTGGTTCTCTACTCCGCCCGCCACATCGGCCTCGATCTCGGTTTCTTCGGCTGGATGGCGCTGCTTTTCGCCGCGCTCTGCGGCTTCCTGATCTACGTGTCGGTATTCCTGATGCTCACCTGCGTGTCGTTCTGGATGGAAGACCGCGTCGGCGTCGTGCCGCCCGTCTACAACATGCTCGCCTTCGGCCGCTATCCGCTCAAGATCTACAACGTCGTCCTGCAATTCCTGCTGAGCTGGATCATTCCGTTCGGCTTCGCGACGTTCTACCCCACCGCCCGCCTGCTCCACCACGCCGAGTACAACGTCTATTTCTACCTGATGCCCCTGGTCGCGGCCGTCTTCGTGACCCTGGCCTTCACCCTGTGGAACCGCGGCGTCCAGAACTACTCCAGCACCGGCTCGTGACGCCCCGCCCTCAGTCCGCGCTTATGCTACCCTCGACTCATGAGCACTGCGAAAGAGGATGTTCGCCGCATCCTGGACGCCCTCCCCGACGATGCCTCTCTGGAAGATATCCAATATCACATCTACGTACGCGAGAAAATTGAGCACGGATTGAAAGACATCGAAGATAGCCGTCTGCTCAGCCAGGATGAAGTGGAGCGGCGGATGTCCCGATGGCTCGACAAGTAATCTGGACAAACATCGATTCTGTGGCCTAACGCTGGATCGTTCTCGTTGCCGCT
>DASQHK010000352.1:0-9067 GCA_035632135.1 Bryobacterales bacterium | reverse complement strand
GGAGCGCGCGGCCGATCTCGTTTACAACCTGCCCGCGGTCGTGGCGCCGGAACAAATGATTCCCTCTTTGTTTTTCCTGGCCCGGAACTGGAAGATCGATGTGCTGGTGATCCACCATTCGCTGGCAGGCTATGGCGTGGCAGCCGATCTGCGCAAGGCCCTGCCGGGCCTCACAGTTGTGGAACTGGTGGAGGCCGTGGAGGAACAATGGACCGGCGAGTGCGCCCAGGTGTCCGCGGAGTGCCGGCCCGATCTGCGCGTCGTGGTGACGGAGGAGGGAAGGCAGTGGTGGCGCGGCCTCGATCTGGAGCAGCTTGCGCCGGCCACGGGCGTTGCGAAGACCGTGCTGCTGGCCGGACCGGAATTCGAGGACCGCAGCGCCGCAGCCGACGCGTTTTTCCCGGCAGGCCAGCGGCGCGCGACGCCCGAGCTGCACGGAGTCGAGGTGAATCTCGGCGACTGCCTCCAGTTGAGGGGCCTGCGGTTTTGCGAAAAAGAGGGCCTGCTTACTCTCGAGATGGAGTGGCGGTGCCTGCATCCGCCAGAGCGCCCGCTGCGCTGCTTCGCGCACGTAGTCGGCCGCGACGGCAAGGCGCTCGGCTCGCTCGATCATGAGATTCTCCGTGGTGCGCCGCCCATTACCGACTGGAAGCCCGGTGATGCCGGCTACGAAGCGCGCTGCCTGATCCTGCCGGCCAAAGCCGCCCGGGGCGCGACCCTGCGGCTGGGCCTCTTCGATCCTGAAACCGGCCTGCGGACGCCCGTGTGGGCATCCACGCTGCCGCTGGTCGATGACTACACGGCCGCCGTGGTCGATCCCAACAGCGCTCCCGGCGCCGGTTGCCGTTTCGAAATGCGTCCCGCGCCGCTGGAGGAATGCGACGTCCATTTCGAAGGAGGCCTGCGGCTCACCGGGCGCTCATTTGTCCGCGCGGGCGATGTGGGCTGGCTGCGGCTGCGGTGGTCGGCCCCTGGCCGGCCGAAGGGCAACGTTCATTTCTTCGGCCATGTCGTCGTCGAACCGTCGCCTGCCGCGCCGATCCTGCTCTCGTTCGACCACGACACAGGTCTCGGCCGCATGCATAACCCAGGCAGCGAAGAACTGGTGGCTGTGCAGGATATCGTGCGCGACGTATCGAAGCTCGGCGAAGGGGCAAGGTTCTTGCGCGCGGGCCTCTTCGATGGCGAGCGGCCCGACGTTCGCCTCCCCGTGCGCAGCAGCAGCCTGCCGATGAGCAAGCAGGAGAACGCCGTCTATCTGCCGCTCCAGGCGGCGACGCAGGAGGCGCGGGAAAGCAGCGCGGCGCGCCGATGAAACTCGTCTCGGTCGTCATTCCCTGCTACAACCCCACGCGCTGCCTGGAAGAGACGCTCGCCAGCGTGCGCGCGCAAACCCACGCGCCCCTGGAAATCATCCTGGTCAACGACGGAAGCGACCATCCCGAGAGCCTCGCGCTTCTGCATTCGCTTGCTGCAAGCGTGGACCGCTCGATCGAGCAGGAAAATCGGGGCCTGGCGGCGGCGCGCAACGCCGGTTTCCGCACCGCGCAGGGTGAATACGTGCTGCCACTCGACGCCGACGATCGGATCGAGCCGTCGTTCGTGGCCGAGTGCGCCGCCTTCCTCGATGCGCACCCGGAGGCTGCCTTCATCTGCACCGATTACCGCGTCTTCGGCGACACGCGCTATGTTGAGCGGCTGGATGAGTATAACTTATACCATCTGCTGGACCAGAATACGCTGATCTACGCCGCGCTGATTCGGCGCGAGGATTGGGCGCTCGCCGGCGGCTACGACGACTCCATGCGGCTGGGCTATGAGGACTGGGACTTCTGGCTGCGGCTGGCCGAGCAGGAGCGGTTCGGGCTGCACTTGCCGCGCGCCCTGTTCGAGTACCGCAAGAGCGGGCGGTCGCTGCTGACCGTGGCCCGCGAGCACCACCAGGAGCTGGTGGAAAAGATCCGGGCGAATCATCCGCAGCTTTACTCGTGCAGCGGGCGGGCGCGCGTGAAGGCGCAGTGGGCGCCGGCCGTGTGCGTGCTCGGAGCGGAGCCACCAACGCCGCAGACGATCGAGGACTGCCAGCGCTTGCCCACTACTGATATTCAGAGGGCTCTCGGGGAATCGAAGGCGGAAGCGTTTCTGATTCCGGCCGCCGCCTCGCCCCTCGATGCGCACAGCGCCGAGCTTTGCGCGCTGGCGGTGTGGGGCGGCCACGCGTCGCTGAAGCTGCCGGACGGCGCGCGGTGCCTCTCGCGCCGGGCGCTCGCAGCCGGTGACGCCCCGGGCCTGGCGCAGCAGGCGGAGCAGGCGCAGCCGCGCCGGCCGTCACCGTCTCCCCCGTCCTGGCCGCGCTGGTGGGAGCGGCTGCACCGGCACTTGCTCAACGCCGAGCTGACGTCGCTCGACTCGTGGCGCCGGCGTCCGCTGCGCTCGCTGGGCCGGCTGATTCCGCTGCGGGTCAAGGAGCGCATCAACCGGGCGGCGGGCCGGCCGGTGTTCGATTTGAGCTTCTACCTGCGCTTTCAGCCGCGCGCGGTGTTGACTGTGGATGCGCTGGTCGAGCCGCTGCGCTACTTGCCGCGGCCCGCGGGCGTGGATGGCGCCCAATCCCGGATTGCCCTTCTCACGCCGCACCTCGGACCGGGCGGAGCGGAAAGCGTCTTGCTGCAAGTTGCGGCGGCCGTCGATCGCCGCCGGCACGAGACGTTCTTGATTGCAACGCAATCGCAGGACGCAACCTGGCGGCCGCGGTGGGAGCAGGCGGTGGATCATGTTTACGATGTAGCGGCGCTCGTTGCGCCTGAGCGGATGATCGCCGCTCTGTATTCGATGGCGGCCAACTGGCAATTCGACGCGCTCGTCATTCAAAACTCGCTCGCCGCTTACAGCGCCCTGCCGCGCATCCGGCGCGAGATGCCAAGCGTAAAAATCATCGACCTGGTGCATGCCGTCGATGAAGGCTGGGACTTTGTTTCCGCGACGGCGGCGGTGGCGGGCGAGATCGACGCGCGCGTGGTGATTTCGCAGGCCGGGCGCGAGCGCTTGCGGCGCGCTGGCGTGCCGGAAGAAAAGATCCGGCTGATTCGCAATGGTATCGACCTCCAGCGATTCGGGCCCGCGCCGCTGCGCCCCGCCGGGGCTATGAAGAACATTCTGTTTGCCGGGCGGCTCGATCCGATCAAGCGGCCGCTGCTGCTGGTGGAGATCGCGGCGGAACTCGCGCGGCTGCGGCCGGCGAAGGATTTTCGTTTTGTCGTGGCCGGCGCGGGCCCGGAAGCGGCGGCGCTGCGGGCGCGCTTGGGAAAGGCGGGCCTCGATCCCCTCTTCGAAATCCGCGGCCAGGTGGAAGACATACCCGCCGCGCTGGCCGGAACCGATGTCGTTGTAATACCGTCGCAGGCGGAAGGGATTCCTCTGATCGCGCTCGAAGCGTTCGCCGTAGAGCGGCCGGTGGTTTGCTCGCAGGTGGGAGCGGCCGCCGAGGTCGTGAATGCCGAAACCGGCGTGCTGATTGAGCCGGGGCCGGCCGAAGCGCGGCGCTTCGCCGAGGCATTGCCGGCGCTGCTCGAAGACCGCGAGCGGCGCGCAAGAATGGGACGAGCCGGACGGCGCAAAGTCGAGGCGGAGTACAGCCGCGAGCGCGCGCACGACGCCTACCGCGACCTGCTCGCTACGCTGCTGGCCGGAAGCGGGCGGTGAAGTGGCGCAGGAAACGCGCCTGGTACGTCATCTCGAGGCCGCGGATACGGTCGCGCTGATCGTTGACTTCGAGAATCGCTTCGACCACGTAATCGATGTGGCTCTGCGTGTAGACCCGGCGCGGAATGGCGAGGCGAACCAGCTCCTGGCGGGCGTGCTCGCCGAACATCACCGAGCCGATCTCAACCGAGCGGATGCCGGCGTGGCGGTACAGCTCCACAGCGAGCGCCTGAGCCGGAAATTGGCCGGCTGCGATGTGCGGCAGCAGGCGGCCGGCATCGATGTAGATGGCGTGGGCGCCGGGCGGCTCCACGATGGGAACGCCGTGGTCGGCGATGTGGCGGCCGAGGTAGCCGGTGGAGGCGATGCGGTAGCGGAGGTAATCCTCGTCCAGCACTTCCCCCAGACCCACCGCGATGGCCTCCAGGTCGCGGCCCGCGAGCCCGCCATAGGTGGGGAAGCCCTCGGTCAGAATCAGCAGATCTTTTTCCAGCTCGGCGAGCGTGCCGCTGTTGGTGGCCAGAAACCCGCCGATGTTGGCGAAAGCGTCCTTCTTTGCCGAGAAGGTGCAGCCATCGGCGTATGAAAACATTTCCTGGGCAATTTGCTTTGGCGTGCGGGAGGCGTAGCCGGGCTCCCGCAGCTTGATGAAGTAGGCGTTTTCGGCGAAGCGGCACGCGTCCAGGTAGAGCGGAATGCCAAACTCGCGCGCCACCGACTGCGCGGCCCGGATGTTCTCCATCGACACCGGCTGGCCGCCGGCCGAGTTGTTGGTCACCGTCAGCAGGATGAGCGGGACGCGTTGCGGGGTGACCTCCACGATCAGGCGCCGCAGGGCATCCACGTCCATGTTGCCCTTGAAGGGTAGCTGCGCCTGGCTGTCGGCGGCGTCGGGCGTGGGGAGGTCAACCGCTCGAGCGCCCACAAATTCGATGTTGGCGCGTGTCGTGTCGAAGTGCGTGTTGTTGGGCACGACGTCACCCGCCTTGCACATCACCGAGAACAAAATGCGCTCGGCGGCGCGGCCCTGGTGGGTGGGGATGACGTGGCGGAATCCGAAGATTTCCTGCGCCGCACGCCGCATGCGATAGAAGCTCTCGCTGCCGGCGTAGCTTTCATCGCCGCGCATCACGGCGGCCCACTGCTCGGTGCTCATGGCGCTGGTGCCGGAATCAGTCAGCAGATCGATCAGGATGTTGCGGGCGTCGATCAGGAACAGGTTGTAGCCGGCCTGCTCGAGGTGCGCTTGCCGCTCCTCCGGAGTGGTCTGGCGCAGCGGCTCGACGGACCTGATCTTAAAGGGCTCGATGATGGTTTTCATAGCGGCCGCATCTGGGCTATGCTTATGCTTTATCCTAAACACATTCAGGGAGAAACATGGCGCTGACAACCGGAGAAATCCTGCTCCAAACGCAAATGCCCGACTGCGAGCTGGTCGGGCGCGGCAAGGTGCGCGATGTCTACAGCATCGATGGAAAGCTGCTGATCGTGGCCACCGATCGCATCTCGGCGTTCGACTACATCCTTCCCACGGGCATTCCCGGCAAGGGCGAAGTGCTGACGCAGCTCTCGATTTTCTGGTTCGACTTCTTGCGTGACCTCGTCCCGACGCATTTTCTGACCGCCGGCGTGAGCGACTATCCGGAGCCGCTGCGGAAATACCGCGGCCAGCTCGAGCGGCGGTCGATGCTGGTGACGCGGGCGGAGATGGCGCCGGTCGAGTGCGTGGCGCGCGGCTATCTCTCCGGCTCGGGCTGGAAGGAGTACCTGCAGCACGGGACGGTGTGCGGCATCCCGCTGCCGGCCGGCCTCCAGGAGAGCGAGAAGCTTCCGGAGCCGATTTTTACGCCCGCCACCAAAGCGACGTCGGGGCACGACGAGAACATTTCATTCGAGGCAATGGCGAAGCTGGTGGGGTCGGACCTCGCGGCGAATCTGCGCGACCTGACGCTCGCTATCTACGCGAAAGCCGCTGCTTACGCGCGCGCGCGCGGCATCATCATCGCCGACACGAAATTCGAGTTTGGGCACGCGCACGGACGGCTGATTCTGGGCGACGAAGTGCTCACGCCCGACTCCTCACGCTTCTGGCCGCTTGCCAGCTACCAGCCGGGCGGGCCGCAATTCTCTTACGACAAGCAGTACGTGCGCGATTATCTCGAATCCATCCATTGGAACAAGCAGCCGCCCGCCCCCCCGCTGCCGGCCGAGGTGGCGGAAAAGACCAGCGAGAAGTACCTGGAAGCGTACCGGGCGCTCGTGGGGAAGCCGTTGTGAACTGGCTCGATGTGATCATCGCCCTCGTCGTGCTCACGTCACTCGTGCTAAGTATCATCAAGGGGCTGACGCGCGAGCTGGTCAGCCTGGCGGCGGCCATCGTAGGCTTGCTGGCCGCGCTCTGGTGGTACCCGGATCTCTCGAAACACCTGGAGCCGTACTCCAAGAGCGAAACCGTGTCGGGATTTGTCTCCTTCCTCCTGATTTTTATGGCGTTCCTCATCCTGGGCTTTGTGCTCTCCAAGATTTTGGCGAGCCTGGTGAAGGCCACGGGGATGCGATGGTTCGACCGCATTCTGGGCGCGGCTTTCGGCCTCCTGCGCGGGGTCCTGATTGCGGCCGTGCTGGTGCTGGCGATCGTGGCCTTCGCCCCCGGCAAGCGGCCGATCGAGTCGGTGGCCGAGTCGCGGCTCGCGCCCTCCGTGCTGCAATTCGCGCGCGTGCTGGTGGCCCTCGCGCCGCACAAAATCAAGGACGGCTTCGAAGACGGACTGAACCGCATTCGCAAAGTGTGGCGCCAGACGCCGCCCACTGATAAGGTCTAGCAGCCGATTACCGAGCCGCGCGCGTTAGCAAGCGGTATTCGGATTCTTTCAGTACCCTAGAACTAGTACGTTATAGACCGGCGGCCGCCAAGAGTTTACAGCGTTTTTTCGAAGCAGGTCTGTTATACTTTTAATTCCGCATCTACTCTTTCCTTGCGAGAAACCTACCCATGAAGATCTCCCGGCTTTCCTTTTTTTGCGCCTTTCTTTCTGTTCCTATGGCAGTTCTGGCGGCGCCCACGCTGCGGCTGAACACGGCCAGCCTGCGGCCGATCTGGGTGCAGCAGGGGACCAACGGGCCGTCCAACGCTTTCTTCGAAGCCTACAACATCGGCGACGGCTCGCTGAACCTCCAGGTGAAAGGCGCGTATCCGTGGCTGACCCCCGCGCTCGGCGCCTCGCAGAAGTGCACCTTTGACGCCTCCAAGACCTGCTTGCCGATCAAGGTCCTGCTCAGCGCCTCGTCGCTGCAGCCGGGCGCTTACAGCGGCGTGATCACGGTCAGCGACCCGAACTCCTACGACGCGCCGCAAACCGTGCGGGTCACCATTTATGTGAACGGCGACGTGCCGACGAAGCTGGATCTCTACCTGCCGCCGGCCGCTGGAACGAAAGACTCCGCTACGTTTCAAACGCCGGCCGGAGGGCCGCCGAGCCTGAAGCCAACGACACAAGCGGGCGGCAACTGGCTGGCGGTGTCAAGCTCCGGCATGGGGTCGTTTCAGTTTCTGTACACGCACACGGTGCAGGTGGCCGTGCAGAACGGTATGGCCGCGGGCGATTACGCCGGGTCGGTGGCCGTGGCCGGCTCGACGTTTGCGGCAGATAACCGCTCGTTTCCGGTGACGCTGCACGTTACGGCGCAGCCGATCGCGCGGGTATCGGCCCAACAGCTTGAGCTGACCGCTGTGGCAGGAGGAGCGGCGGCGCAGCGGACGGTGGCGGTCGCCAACGGCGGCCAGGGAACACTGACCGTGAGCGGGGCGACGGCATCAGGCGGCTCGTGGCTGACGGCGTCGGTCCAATCGGACGGGACGGTGAAGCTGAGCGCTGATCCGGGGTCCATGGCTCCGGGCTTCTACTTGGGCGCGGTGAGCATCGCCAGCAACGCGGCCAACAGCCCGGTAACGGTTCCGGTGGAGCTGGAGGTGCAGGCGGCGTCGGGGCCGCTCACCACCTTCGGTGGCGTAGTGGATGCGGCGGCGTTTACCGCACCGGTGGGTTCGGGCGCGCTGGTGTCGCTGTTTGGATCGCAGCTCGCCACTGGAACGGCGCAGGCCGGAGCGATCCCGCTTCCCACTACGCTCGCCGACGCGACCGTCTTCGTCAACGACGTCGCGGCGCCACTCATCTTTGCATCACCGGGACAGATCAACTTCCAGATGCCGTTTGAAGCGTCCGGCACGGTGCGCGTGCGCGTGGACCGGCAAGGCCAGCGCGGCAACACCATCACCGTCCAGGCGGCCACGCGCGCGGCGGGCCTTTTCACTTTCCCGGGCACCGGCTACGCCATCGCGGAGAACGCTTCGCGCGGCAACGGCGGGGTGGTCTTTGCGGTGCCCGACACTCCGGCGTTCGCCGGCATCCCGAAAGGCGCGGCGCGAGTGGGTGATGTCCTGGTGCTTTTCGGCAGCGGACTCGGGCCCGTCAGCCCGGCGGTGGCCACGGGCACGGGCGCGCCCAGCGACACCCTCGCCACGCTCATCGGCAACGCCCAGGTTGCCTTCAGCCTGAGCGGCTTCGGGCCTTATGCCGTTCCGCAGTTCGTGGGACTCACGCCCGGGTTTGTGGGTTTGTATCAGATCAACGTGCAGGTCCCGCCGGGCGTCGCCATCAGCCCCAGCGTTTCGCTTAGGCTCAACTTCACGGACGAAACGGTCAGCAACACCGTCCAGATCGCGGTCGAGAAACCGTAGGCGCAGGGCCGTGGATAGCGAGCGACTGTATTACCAGGACTCTTACCTCACCCGCTTCGACGCCGCAGTCGTGGAAACGCGCCCGGCCGGAGACCGGTTTCACGTTTACCTGAACCGCACGGCGTTCTATCCCGCCTCCGGCGGGCAGCCCTTTGACATTGGGCGCATCGGTGGAGCGTCCGTCGTCGAAGTGATCGACCAGGGCGAGCGCATCGCTCACGTGGCGGACGCCGCCGTGCCGCCCGGCCCGGCCGCCTGCGAAATCGACTGGGCGCGCCGCTTTGACCACATGCAGCAGCACACCGGCCAGCACCTGCTTTCAGCGGTCTTCGCGGAGCTGCTGCATCACGCCACAGTCAGCTTTCACCTCGGCGCTGAAAGCTCCACCATCGACCTCGCCACACCGCAGCTCAGCGCCGCGCAGATGGAAGCCGTCGAGACGCGGGCCAATGCGCTGGTATTCGAGAACCGCCCGGTGACGGTGCATTTCTATTCGGCAGCAGAGGCGGTTTCCATCGGGCTGCGCAAGCCGAGCGACCGGGCGGGTGAAATTCGAGTCGTTGCAATCGAGGGCTGCGATCGCAGCGCCTGCGGCGGCACGCACGTGCGGGCGACCGGCGAGATCGG
>DASQHK010000351.1:0-1534 GCA_035632135.1 Bryobacterales bacterium | reverse complement strand
ATGATGACGTCGGCGGCGGCCGAAAGGTCCGGGATGAGGCGCGTGTCTTTGGCGTCGATGGCAAAGCGCGCCGCAATCCACTTGACGTATTGGGCGCGCGAGCGGCCAAAGCCGGGACTGGAGGCGGCCATGGCGCCCAGTGAAACCAGGCGCGCCGGAAAGGCCACGTCGGGATAGGCATCCAGGTGAATGACCGCCTTCTGGCCCAGCAGCAGGCCCTGGCTGTCGGCCTGGTTGACATAGCCGTTCACCACCATCTTGGACAGGTCGACGATCTGCATGAAGTAGGAACCGGGGTAGACCTGGTCGCCTTCCTGTACTTGGCCGAACTGGCCGGACCGCCAGATGGGCTGCATCACCACCAGGCCGTCAATGGGGGACTTCATGTTCAACCGCTGCAGGTTGTGCGTGTGGCGGTCAATGTGGTTTTGCTGGATCTCCACCTGCATCTCGAGCGTGCGCACCTCGGCGGTCTGCGAGAGGATTTTCAGGCGCGCCTCTTCCTGAAGCTGCTGGTAGTGCGCCTCGGCTTCCTCGGCGGCGAGCTTGAGTTTCTCAGCGTCGATGGCCGAGCGGATTTCCACGGTGCGGAGGTCGAGCTTGGCCTTGTCCCAATCGGCCTTGGCGCTGTGGACGAGCTGCTCTTCGGTTTGGTTCTCGAAAGCGATCTCCGCTTTGCGCTTGGCAACGGTCGCCTTGGCCTGGATGAGGCTGGCGTTGTGATCGTCGAGGTGCTGGATCTCCCACTGGTTGTCGAACAGGGCGACCGTATCGCCTTTCTTGACATAACTGCCGGGCGGGGCGAGCTTGAGCAAAATGAGCTGGGAGGGCGTGCCGTCTCCGCCGGTGGCATTGTTTTCGCGGCCGCGCAACTGTGGCGCGACAATGGCGGCGTAGTTGCTCGCGCCGATGCTGCCCGCTATGCGCAGCGACCGCTCAAACGGCCCCACGAAAACTTTCGCTGTGCGCAGGCCCACGGCAGTCGCCTGCTGCGCGGCCTGGCGGCGAACCGTCCATACGGCGGCCGCCACCGCGAGCAGCAGAAGCAGTGCGATGAGCAGAGGCGCGCCGCGCGGCTTCTTGGGCGCGCCGGGAACGGGAACGAGCCTGCCGGGCGCGCGTGGCAGCGGCGCGGGCGCCGCCGGCTCAGGAGCGGCCAGTCCGGCGCTCAGATACCATCCCTGGATCCAGGAAAACGGGGTCATCGTCCCAGTGGAACCTGTTGAAACCTGTAGCCTCTCCAGTCTAGCAAAATCTGCCGCCGCGGCACAGAGGCGCAAGGGCCTCAACCATTCACTTGCCGGAACGCCCCTTCCATTTCACGCTTGGCTTCGGCGCCCGCGGGAAGCAGCGGCAGGCGCGGCGGGCCGCCGTAGTAGCCGTTCAGGTCCATGGCGTATTTCAATCCGGGGACTCCATACTCTGCGATTGCGCCGGCGGCAGGAGCGAGACGGCGCTGCAGGTCTTGCGCGGCCTCGTGCTCGCGCGTGCGCACGGCTTCGTAAATCGAGATGCAGGCATAGGGCGCGGCGGC